>JAAEZV010000146.1 GCA_018222695.1 Gammaproteobacteria bacterium | reverse complement strand
GGAGATACTGCACAGGTCCCGATAAGGCATAGACCACAGCCATACTCCAGATCGCGAGCGGCGGATCAAGTGCAATTAACCCTAACACCGCGACGATAGACAGCATTCTGACGAAAGGTACGCGACGATCAAAGTTGATGCTCTTGAAGCTGGAATAGGGAAAACGCGAGATCATCAGGAAACCGAGCGCAGTCAGCAGCAGCGCGTGCACCCAATCCAGGGCCGTCCCAGTCCAGCCGTGAGTCGGACCCATCCACACCAAACAAGCTGCCGTGGCGGCCGCGGGCGGACTCGCAAGGCCAGTAAAGTGCGTGGTGTCATCGTTTTCTCGATGCGCATTAAAGCGCGCCAACCGCAGAGCCACGCAAGCGGTGTAGATGAAGGCCGCGACCCAGCCAACCTTGCCTAAATCGCTCAGTGCCCAATTGAACGTCAGTAAGGCCGGCGCGACGCCGAAGCTCACCATGTCGGCGAGGCTGTCGTATTGCGCGCCAAACGCGCTGTTGGTGCCGGTAAGTCGGGCAACCCGACCATCAAGTCCATCGAAGACCATGGCCACGAGGATGGCCACCGCACCAGCGTAAAAGTCACCCTGCATGCCCGCAATGATTGAGTAAAAACCGCAAAACAGGGCTCCGGAGGTGAACAAATTCGGTAGCAGGAAGATGCCCTTGGCTTGAGCGGCAGAGTCTGACTGAGACTCCTCATAATCACCGACCAATCACGCCAAAGGGGCCTCTATTTGTCCCGCTGCGCGCTCCAGCTCGTCTGTATCCGGTGTCTGATCTGTTGACGACATGCCCACTGCACTCCTTCACCTTTCCGGCGCTTCGGAATTAATTGTACCAGTGGCGTTTACCCCGGGCACGATGTCCGACACAATACGCCCCCTTTTTTCCGGCCCCAATTGAGGACACGCCAGTGAGTAACTATTTCAACTCTCTACCGCTTCGCACCCAGCTTCAGGAGCTGGGTAAGTGCCGGTTTATGGACCCGGCTGAATTCGACGCGGGCGTAGAGCCACTGGCGGGCAAGAAACTCGTGATTATTGGCTGCGGCGCCCAAGGCTTTAATCAGGGCCTGAACCTGCGAGACAGCGGGCTGAACGTAGCGTACGCGCTGAGAAAAGAAGCGATTGAAGAAAAGCGCCCCTCATGGGTTAAAGCCACAGAGGCGGGTTTTCAGGTTGGCACCTATGAAGAGATGGTTCCTGACGCCGACATGGTGCTGAATTTGACGCCCGACAAGCAGCACACCAACGTGGTTGAGTCAGTGATGCCTTTGATGAAGCAAGGCGCTTGCCTGTCTTACTCGCATGGTTTCAACATTGTGGAAGAAGGCATGAAGATCCGCGAGGATCTGACAGTGATCATGGTTGCGCCCAAGTGCCCGGGCACCGAGGTACGGGAGGAATACCTCCGCGGCTTCGGCGTGCCAACCCTGATTGCCGTGCACCTCGAGAATGATCCGCAAGGTCAGGGCCTCGAGCTCGCCAAAGCTTATGCGGCAGGCACTGGCGGGCACCGTGCCGGCGTGCTGGAGTCCTCATTTATTGCGGAAGTGAAGTCCGACCTGATGGGCGAGCAGACCATCCTGTGCGGCATGCTACAGACCGGCTCACTCCTGTGTTTTGACCGCATGGTGCAGCTGGGCGTTGATCCCGCCTATGCCGCCAAATTGGTGCAATACGGATGGGAGACGGTTACAGAAGGCCTGAAGCAAGGTGGCATCACCAACATGATGGATCGCCTGTCTAACCCTGCCAAGATCCGCGCTTTCGATTTAGCCGAGGAAATGAAGGGCATCCTGCGACCGCTCTTTGAAAAGCATCAGGACGACATCATGTCGGGCCACTTCTCGAGCACCATGATGGCCGACTGGGCAGCGAATGATACAAACCTCCTGAAATGGCGCGCCGAAACCAATGGCACGCCTTTTGAGCTGCAAGACATTACTGAGGACGCTATCGACGAGCAGACCTACTACGATCAGGGCATTCTGATGGTGGCGATGGTCAAAGCCGGAGTGGAATTGGCCTACGAGACCATGGTGTCTGCGGGCATTATCGAAGAGTCAGCCTACTACGAATCACTGCATGAGACGCCGCTCATCGCCAACACTATTGCGCGGAAGAAGCTGTACGAGATGAATGTGGTGATTTCAGACACCGCCGAATACGGGTGCTACCTGTTCGATCAGGCCGCGCGACCCCTTTTGAAGGCCTTTGTGGCAGATCTCGATGCAGACGTGATCGGGACGGGCATGCCAGATGGCAACGCGGTGGATAACCGGCGTTTGATCGACGTCAACGCCGAGATCCGCGCACATTCTGTTGAGGTCGTGGGCGGCAGACTGCGCGGCTACATGACCGGAATGAAGGCCATTTCCTCCGCCGACTGACGCCTAGTGAACGACTTTAGCGCCGGTAACGTAGGTGAACGCATAACAATGCCATTGATAGGGACCGAGTCGGCCGTTAGACTTGCGCCCCACCGAATTTTGAACCGTACTCACCAGGAACTCCTATGAGCTTTAATCTGATGTTGCCGCCCATTCTTGGGGTGGTCGGACTCGTAATTGCGTTCGTGATTTACACCGTGATGTCTCGCGCCCCTGATGGCGAAGCAAAAGAACGCGGTATTGCCGAGCAGATCCATATCGGCGCCATGGTCTTCATGCACCGTGAATACAAGCTGCTGCTGGCGTTCGCTGCAGTCTTGATTGTGGGCATTCTGGTTTCTCCGCTTGGCACCAATACCGCCATCGCCTTTGTAGCGGGCGCGGTCTCTTCGGCCACGGCGGGTTATCTCGGCATGTACGCAGCGACCAAAGCCAACGTCCGGACTGCGGTCGCGGCCAATACTGAGGGCGCAGCTGCGGCGCTGAATATCGCCTTTTATGGTGGCTCTATCATGGGGCTCTGCGTGGCGTCATTGGGACTGCTAGGCCTTGGCGGCCTCTACTACTACTTTGGTGGTGATCCCCACACAGCGCATGCGATCCATGGCTTTGGCATGGGTGGTTCCGTGGTCGCGCTGTTCTCGCGCGTGGGCGGCGGCATCTACACCAAATCAGCCGACGTCGGTGCTGACCTGGTCGGTAAAGTCGAAGCGGGCATCCCCGAAGATGACCCCCGTAACCCGGGCGTCATCGCCGATAACGTGGGCGACAACGTCGGTGATATCGCCGGTATGGGGTCCGATATTTTTGAGTCCTACTGCGGCTCCATGATCGCCTGTATTGCGATTGCCTCAACCATGGCGCTGACCGCTGCTGAGCAGAGCGCCATGATGGCGTTCCCGCTGGCCCTCGCCAGCATTGGCTTACTCGCCTCGGTTGCCGGCATCCTGATTGTGCGCGCGCGCTCCTCCGCTGCACCTGAGGCGGCACTTCGCAGTGGCACCTTGGGGGCACCTGTTATCTTCATTGCTATGGCCTGGTTCCTGTCAGAGAGCATGGGTATCGATAAGAATACCTGGTGGGCCGTCGTATCAGGTGCGGTGGGCGGTATCGCCATTGGCCTCATCACCGAGTACTACACGGGTGGCAAGCCTGTTCGCACCATCGCCAAGTCTGGTGAGACCGGTCCCGCGACCGTCATGATCACCGGCCTTGCGGTGGGCATGCAGTCAGTCGTAGCACCCGTACTGTTCCTGGCCGCGATTATTTTTGTTTCGACCAACCTGGCCGGGCTTTACGGTGTGGGCATTGCGGCAGTAGGCATGCTGGCCACAGTCGGTATCACCATGGCAATCGACGCCTACGGCCCGGTAGCCGATAACGCGGGCGGTATCGCAGAGATGGCTGGCATGGGTCCCGAGACGCGCGAGATTACCGATGGCCTCGATGAGGTGGGCAACACCACCGCGGCGATTGGTAAGGGCTTTGCTATTGGCGCGGCCGCGCTGGCGGCACTCGCAATCATCGCTGCTTTTGTCGAAACCGTCACAGTCAACAACCCGGACTTTAATCTGCAGCTCTCCGATCCTGAGGTGCTGATTGGCATCTTCATCGGCGGAACCATTCCGTTCCTGATTGCCTCGATCACGATGACCGCCGTGGGCGAAGCCGCCTTCGACATGATCAACGAGATCCGGCGGCAGTTCCGTGAGATTCCTGGCCTGTTGGAAGGCAACGCTGAGCCAGATACTGCGCGCTGTGTAGATATTGCGACAACGGCTGCACTCAAGCGGATGGTGGTTCCCGGCGCAATTGCTGTATTGGCGCCGGTTGTCGTGGGCTTTGGGCTCGGCGCGACCTCACTGGGTGGCATGTTAGCGGGCGGCCTGTTGGGCTGTGTGCTAATGGCGCTCATGATGGCCAACGCGGGTGGAGCCTGGGACAACGCCAAGAAGTACATCGAAAAGGGCAACCTCGGTGGCAAGGGTTCAGACACCCACGCCGCGGCCGTCGTTGGAGACACCGTGGGTGACCCCTTCAAGGATACCTCTGGTCCGTCGATGAACATCCTGATCAACGTGATGGCGATCGTCAGCCTGGTGATTGCACCGCTACTCTGATCACTATCACGAAATAAAAAAGGGGCCGTCAGGCCCCTTTTTTGTGCTCGCAGTTTGCGGGTGTATTCGGCATGGATACCATCCACTATTTTTCACGACGGGCTCGGCGATGCCTCGATAATCGCGATTGATCCTGAAAGTTTCGATAGCGGCTCAGACCAGTCACCCGGTCTCGACTGGTTGTAGAGGCGTGTATTTTGATAAAACAAGCAACTTGCTCTCCCCAGACCCCAGCGCCAGTTGCTGGCAAAAGGCAAAAGAACCGTCTGTTCGGCGCCAATCGCTCCCGCGAGGTGAACCGCTGTGTTATCGATAGACACTTGATAGTCACAAGCCGCTATCGCCGCCACTAAGCCGTCAATATCCTGCGTAGTGTCTAGGTCGGAAAGGGTTGCTAATTGGTGGCCAGCGGCCTCGGCCTCGGCCACCTCTGCACCCACGTTGCCATATTGAAGGTTCACTGGTAG
>JAAEZV010000001.1:34239-34416 GCA_018222695.1 Gammaproteobacteria bacterium | reverse complement strand
CGCTTGTGGTGGCGCTTTTTATGCCAAGGGTCGGGAAAGAAAATGTGGATGCCGTCCACCGTGTTGGGGGCGAGGCATTGCTCCATTACCTCCACGGCATCCTCGGCAAAGACGCGCAGGTTGCTGGTTTCAGAAGCAAGCAACTGGGATAACAATCTGCCGACGCCCGGCCGGTGG
>JAAEZV010000001.1:24026-34229 GCA_018222695.1 Gammaproteobacteria bacterium | reverse complement strand
GACTTCTATGCCGATGAACTGAGCTGCGGGGTCGGCCTGTGCCATCTGCAGCAGGCTGTCGCCCATGCCAAAACCAATTTCAACAATGCGTCGGCCCGCAAAACCAAAAGTCTGATCCCAGTCGAGTTGCCCCGCTTGCAGCGTGAGGCCAAAGCGCGGAAATCCCGCTTGCCAGCCACGTTCCTGAGCAGGCGTCATCCTACCGGCGCGCATCACAAAGCTGCGAATACGATGGGTCAGCGGGGGCTCGGGGGATCCCACGGCGTCAGGTTGAAATGAGATGAAGCGGTCGCGGTGTCGCTACGCGGCCATCGTGGCGCGCAGTTTTTTCATCGCATTGGCTTCGAGTTGCCGAATGCGTTCTGCTGACACCTCATACTCCGCCGCCAGTTCGTGGAGCGTGGGCTTGTCTTCTGCCAACCAACGACGCTCGAGAATATCGCGGCTCCGGGCATCCAGCTCCTCGAGCGCAACCTGAAGTCGCGCCGAGCTGTCCTCTGCAAAGTCATCCGCCTCAACCAACTGGCTTGGATCCGTCTGGCCGTCTGTCAAAAAATACTGCGGCGCTTGCCAGGCATCTTCCTCGTCATTGTCGGTCGGCGCATCGAACGCCACATCCCGACTGGCCAGACGGCCCTCCATGCGGGTGACCTCTGCCTCATCCACGCCGAGATCGGCTGCGATTGCGCGGGTTTCCTCCGCTGACAGCCATCCCAGCGCTTTTTTCTGACTGCGCAGATTAAAAAACAGTTTTCGCTGAGCCTTGGTCGTCGCGACTTTGACAATGCGCCAATTGCGAATGATGTACTCGTGCATCTCAGCTTTGATCCAGTGCACCGCAAAAGAGACCAGCCGCACACCTTTGTTCGGGTCAAAACGCTTTACTGCCTTCATGAGGCCAACGTTGCCCTCTTGGATCAAATCAGCCTCAGCCAAACCGTAACCGGAGTAACTGCGGGCAATGTGCACCACGAAGCGAAGATGCGCTAGCACCAGCTCTCTCGCCGAATCAACGCACTCCTCATAAAAGAGGCGCTCTGCCAGCTCACGCTCCCGATCGGCGGACAGCACGGCAATGCTGCTCACGGCCTGAACATAAGCAGGCAAGTTGGCGCCGGGCGCCATATTCAGCACTGCACTGTTGGGCAGCGCGAGTGCGCGCGTCGTTTCGGTCATGTCAGTCGCCTCCAAAAGGCTCATGGCCGAGCATTTTAGCACTCTCCTATGCAGAGTGCTAAACCCTGAAAAATACCGATTTTCAGCGGTTTAGCAGCCCTCAAAGCGCCTAAAGGCGGCTGAAATAGCGTGTTGAAGCGGCCCAGGAGGTCAGCAAGCCCAGGCCCGCGCCGAGCGCAATCAGTGCCATTGGGTATCCAACGCCCGGGCCCTGAATCTGGCCAGGGCTTCCATATAGGAAAAATAGCGTATTAACCGGGCCTGCAATCCAGAGGCTCAACACCCACAACATCACCCCCGCGAACAGCCCGCCGCCCGCACCAAAATACAAGCCCGTATACAAAAAAGGCCTGCGGATAAAACCGGGGGAACCGCCGATCACCCGCACCACCAAAATCTCCTCGCGCCGGGCATCGATCGCCAGGTGCAGCGTGTTGGCCAGCGCAAGAATCGCGCCCAGCACCATGGCGGCACCCAGAGCAATGCCCCAGCGCTCTGTAGCCAGCAGGGCCTGGTTGAGGCGGCTCATCCACTGATTGTCGACAATGACCCGGTCGACGCCTGACAGGGCATCAATTGCTTCAACCAGCTGACTGAGGGCCGCGTCGGTGCGGGGTGCGCTGGGTGACACCAGTAATGCGTGCGGCAGCGGGTTACGGTCCAGCGACATCAGCAGGCCTGACAGCCCGGTTTGCTCTCCAAATACAGCCAGCGCCTCGTCTCGACGCACCAAGGTCACATCTTCGACGCTCTCCCATGTCGCCAATTCGCGCTGCAGAGCCTCAGCCTGCTCAAGGTCAAGCACCCCGGCCAGCATGACCGATACCTGTGCCGGCCGCTCCAGTTCGGGGACCAGTGGTCTCAGGTTATCGAGTGTCAGGAGCATGGCGCCGGGCAGCGCCAGCGAGATCGCCACTACGAGCCACACCATGCCTGTTGCGAGAGGCCTGGCGATTAATTTTTGCCAGCTACTGGTTGCTGCAGAACGGTGTTGCGAGCGCCAAGCCGCTATCCGACTCCATCCTTCTCTGGTTTGTCGCGCTGACGAACTCATTGTGCCGTCGCGCCAGCAAGACGCCCTTCTTGTAGCGTAATAATTCGGTGCCGAAGCCGGGAGATCAGCGGCAAATCGTGGGTCGCCACCAGCACCGTCACGCCCACCTGATTGAATGCCTCGAATAACGACATGATCTCGGAAGACAGCTGGGGGTCCAGGTTACCCGTGGGCTCATCGGCGATCAGGAATTCAGGCCTTGCGACAACCGCCCGCGCGATGCCTACCCGCTGCTGCTCACCCCCCGACAACACAGCGGGATTCGCCTGCTCATGGGACAACAGACCCACCTTGTCCAGCGCGGCTCTCACCCGGCGAGCGGTGTCGGTGGGAGAGAATCCCGCCATCACCAAAGGCAGCGCCACATTGTCGTGCACGCTGCGGTCAAAGAGCAGCCTGTGGTCCTGAAACACCACTCCGAAACGTCGGCGATAACGCGGCACCATGCGCGACCGGATCTTGCTGGTCGGCTCACCATTTACGCGGATGTCTCCGCTACTGGGTCGATCCAGCAACAATAGAAGGCGTAGCAAGGTGCTCTTGCCTGCACCCGAGTGACCGGTCAGAAAGGCCATTTCTCCCTGCTCGATCGCCAAATTGAGATTGCGTAGCGCGTCCTGATCACCGAAACGGCGACTCACCCGCTCAAACTCAATCACTGCCGCACTTCCCTAGCCGTCATCCAACAGCGCATCAACAAAGTCCCGGGCACTGAAGTCACGCAGGTCATCGGCTTGCTCGCCCACGCCAATAAAACGTATCGGACGCTTCAACTTGTGCGCGATGGCGAACAGCACTCCGCCTCGTGCGGTGCCGTCGAGCTTGGTCACCGCGACGCCCGTGACACCGACGGCCTGATCAAACTCCACCGCCTGGGAGACCGCGTTCTGGCCGGTGCCCGCATCGAGCACCAACAGCGTTTCGTGGGGCACACTCTCGTTCTGCTTGCGCATTACACGCACTACCTTACTGAGCTCATCCATCAGGTGGGACTTGTTCTGAAGCCGTCCTGCTGTGTCCGCAATCAAAACATCCACGTCGCGAGCCGCGGCCGCCTGCAGCGCATCAAACAAAACTGAAGCGCTATCGGCGCCCGTGTGTTGGGCAATCACCGGCACATCATTGCGCTCGCCCCAGGCCTGCAGCTGCTCTACCGCGGCAGCCCGGAAGGTGTCACCGGCAGCCAACATGACGCTGTGCCCCTGTTGCTTGAAGCGGTGCGCCAACTTGCCAATCGTCGTCGTCTTTCCGGCACCATTCACGCCCACCACCAGAATGACAAAAGGCTGATGCTCCTTGATACTGAGGGGAGACTCCTGATCGGCCAGTAGCTCGGTGAGCGTGTCCTTCAAGGCCGACATGACCGTCTCCTCCGCAGACAGCTCACTGCGGCCTAGTCGCAGGCGCAGTGACTCCAACACCCTATCAGTGGCCTCGAGCCCCAGATCGGCCATGATCAGCTGTTCTTCAAGCGCCTCTAAGAGCACCGGGTCCAATTGCTTCTTGCCCAACACGAGACTGGCAAGCCCTTCAGACAATTGACCTCGGCTGCGGCTGAGCCCGCTTCGCAGCCGCTCAAAAACACTCGAGCCCGAATCTGACGCTCCATCGCCGCCAGCCTCGCCAGCCGGTGCAGAGGAAGCGTCTGCTGCCTGCTCCGAGCGCCCGGCAATATCGGCAGTGGACACCGGGGTACTTGGGTTATCGCCGTCAGCGAGCGCCTCGGTTTTGACCTCATCAGGCTTGGCGCGGCGTTTGAATAGCTTCATGATCACTCTGACTCGATTGGGCGTGGCGGAACACAGACGCACCGTTGATTAACAGTCAGTCTAGCACCCAGAAAAACAGGAACCAGCATGCGACGTGGCGCCAAACAGGCTACCCCCCAGCTCCGGGTCATCGGTGGACAGTGGCGTGGACGGAAGCTTCAGTTCCCGGATCGGCCAGGCCTGCGACCCACTGCAGATCGGGTAAGGGAGACGCTCTTTAACTGGCTGGGGCCGCACCTTCAGGCTGCAAAGTGTCTCGATCTTTTCGCCGGTTCAGGCGCTCTAGGGATCGAAGCACTATCGCGTGGCGCGGCGCACTGTGACTTCGTTGATGCTGACCGAGAAGCCGTCACTGCCGTGGGCCACCACCTCAACACTCTCGATGCCACCGAATGCAGCACCGTGAACTGCGACATGGCGGAGCATTATCTGCGCCAGACCAGCGACGCATGGGACATCGTATTTGTAGACCCCCCTTTCGATGCGCGCCTCGGCGAGTCAACCCTGACGCTGTTGGCGCAGGGCGAGCGACTGGTCGAGCACTGCTGGGTTTACTTCGAGACATCGCGCTCACAGCCTGAGCCCGTCCCCGAGGGGCTCTACGATGTGCTGCGTGAGAAAACGGCGGGTGACGTCTGCTACCGGCTACTGTCGCCGCGGCAGAGCGCATAACAGCCACGTTTGTTCAGCTATCGAGACTTGTGTAGGCTCGAACCCATCACTGGAGGATATATCTCGTGTTGACCCATACCGTGGTGTACCCGGGGACCTTCGACCCCATCACCAATGGCCATATCGATCTCGTAGAGCGCGCCGCGAAGCTTTTCGAGCGGGTGGTGGTGGCCGTTGCCACCAGTGAGAAAAAGGCACCCCTTTTTTCCACAGATACCCGAGTTGAATTGGCTAAGGCCTGTTTGGAACATGTGCCGGCCGCCGAGGTCCTGCCCTTTAACGGGCTACTTATCGACTTCGTGACCGCGCAGGACTCTCACTGCGTACTCAGAGGCCTGCGTGCCGTCGCTGATTTTGAGTATGAGTTTCAGTTGGCCAATATGAATCGCGCCATGGATCCTGAATTTGAGAGCGTTTTTTTGACGCCCAGTGCCGAACTGTCCTACATCTCTTCCTCACTGGTGAGAGAAATTGCCGGTCTCGGCGGCGACGTCAGCGGCTTCGTGCCAGCAAACGTGGCGGAAGCGCTGCAAAGCAAGCTGGGATAAACAAGCGCCGAATCATCGGGCTTATTGGACTGTCACGTGATACGCGCGCTCGTTTAGCGCTGGCATTGAGAACACAGCACCGTACTCCGGCCTCCCTGCCTAATTTCCTTCAACTGGCTCTGACAAACCCGGCACGGCTGACCGTCGCGGCCATATACCCTCAGCTGCTGCGCAAAATATCCGGGAGACCCGTCCCCCCCGACAAAATCCCTGAGCGTCGTGCCGCCTTGCTCGATCGCGGCACCCAGAACCTGCTTAATGGTGTCCGCTAACCGCTCGTAACGCGCCGCCGCGATACGGCCGGCGCCTCGCGCAGGATGAATACCCGCCATGAAAAGCGCCTCATTGGCGTAGATGTTGCCGACCCCCACCACGACTTTGCCGTCCATGATGAACTGCTTTACGTGTATACGGCGTGCACGTGATCGCTCATAGAGATAGGCCCCATTGAACGTGTCTGACAGCGGCTCTGGACCCAAATGATCCAACAGGGGGTGTTGCTCTGATTCGAGCCAGTGGAAACTGCCGAAACGTCTCGGGTCGTGATACCGGAGGCAGCGACCATCATCTAGCACCACATCGATGTGGTCGTGGAACAGGGGCGGGGTGTCAGCAGGCATGATCCTCAGGCTTCCTGACATGCCCAGATGCACCATCAGAATGCCGCGCTCAGTCGTCACTAATAAATATTTTGCCCGCCGGCTGACAGACAGAAATCGCGCGCCTGACATCAGCTGATTCAATTTGGTCGGCACGGGCCAACGCAAACGTGGCTCTCTCACAATCACCTCGCGCACAGTGCGCCCCACAATATGTGGCGCGATACCGCGGCAGGTAGTTTCAACTTCAGGTAACTCTGGCATGGGCGACCGCTGCTACTGCGACTCGAGATAGCGCATGGGCTATCTGACCACACACCCTGACAGGAGGCCAGTAAGCGGGTGTGCGGAACTCAGAAACAAAAACCCCGGCTCAGGGCCGGGGTTTTCGATGATTGCCGTAGCGATTACTTGATCTTCGCTTCCTTATACACAACGTGCTTGCGCGCTACCGGATCGTACTTCTTCATCTCAAGCTTGTCGGGCATGGTGCGCTTGTTTTTGTCCGTCGTATAAAAGTGGCCAGTGCCAGCCGTAGAGTTCATTCTGATCTTTTCACGCATGGTTCAATCCTCAGACCTTCTCGCCGCGAGCACGGAGCTCTTCCAAAACCGTCTCGATACCGCGCTTATCGATAATACGCATTCCCTTGGAAGACACGCGCAGAGAAACAAAGCGCTTCTCAGACTCAATCCAGAAACGATGGTTGTGCAAGTTCGGCAAGAAGCGACGCTTGGTGCGATTCTTGGCGTGCGAAACATTGTTACCGGTTGCGGGCCGCTTACCCGTAACCTGACAGACACGTGACATGGGAATCCCCATAGAGATCTACAAAGGGCGCGTTTTATACCAGAGGGGCTGTGGGGGCGCAAGCGAGGCCGGGGGGCAATAACCTCAAGTGTGCAAAAACCCCCGCAAATGCTAGGGTTCGCTCGATCTCATGTAGGGATTGAGGGGCCTATGGGCCAGTTAAACCAGCGTCACATTCTCGTGGCCATCTCCGGCGGCATCGCAGCCTACAAAGGCGCGGAGCTGGTGCGACTGCTGAAAAAGCAGGGGGCGCTGGTGCGCGTTGTGCTGTCCCGGGGCGCAACGGAATTCATTACCCCCCTTACCATGCAGGCATTGTCTGGAGAGCCCACCCATACCGAGCTCCTCGACGAGGCGGCTGAGGCGGGCATGGGGCATATTGAGCTCGCGCGCTGGGCAGACGTGATGATCATTGCGCCGGCCACAGCAGACGTGATCGCACGGCTCGCGCAGGGTCGCGCCGATGACCTGTTAACTACCGTGGCGCTCGCGACACCCGCACCAGTCGCCGTGGCACCGGCCATGAATCAGCAAATGTGGGCGCACGCCGCGACCCAAGAAAATATTCAGATGCTCGCCTCGCGGCACATTCAAATTATCGGACCCGATGCGGGAGAACAGGCTTGTGGTGATGTGGGGCCGGGCCGACTGCTTGACCCTGAAGCCATCGTGGCCGCCGTCAATGCGCGCTTTGAAAGCCGGCTACTGGAAGGGCGCCGGGTGGTGATCACCGCGGGCCCAACCTTAGAGGCGATCGACCCCGTCCGGTATTTGAGCAACCACAGCTCCGGGAAAATGGGCTTTGCGCTGGCAGGGGCCTGTGCAGAGGCCGGTGCGCAGGTCGAATTGATCTCCGGGCCGGTGCATTTGGACGCACCCAATCGGGTCACGCTGCATCCAGTCACCTCGGCAACCGAGATGTGCGAGCAGGCGCTGGCACTCTCGGCAGGCGCTGATGTGTTCATTGGTGCGGCGGCGGTCGCTGACTACCGGCCCGAATCCGCA
The DNA here is from genome assembly GCA_018222695.1 of Gammaproteobacteria bacterium. Taxonomy (GTDB): domain Bacteria; phylum Pseudomonadota; class Gammaproteobacteria; order Pseudomonadales; family Halieaceae; genus Luminiphilus. The sequence continues at coordinate 26,596 of JAAEZV010000001.1, read as the reverse complement.
TCAGCCGAGAAGATCAAAAAGGCAGACGGCAACCCCCTGATCCTCACGCTGGTCGAGAACCCCGACATCATCGCCTGCGTCGCGCAATCATCGAGCCGGCCTTCTATGGTGGTGGGTTTTGCCGCCGAAACCGCGTCCCTGATGGATCACGCCCGGGAAAAACGGCAGAGAAAAGGGCTCGATATGATCATCGCCAATGATGTCAGCGACCCTGATACGACTTTCGGCTCTGAGCAAAATGCGGTGCATCTGATCACCGCGACAGAGGAGCAAAGCCTGCCCTTGGCCAGCAAACGGGTGATCGCGGAACAAATTGTCGCCGCCGTGGCCGCGACGCTCGACCGCTAATTCTCGCAGTTTTGATAGGCCTGACGCGCTGCCAATGCTGAGCGGCATCTGCGGCATCTTCACATTGCCTTTGAGCGCGCAGCGGATCATTCTCTGCGCTTTATTTGCGCCGGATTAAACACCATGTCACTCAATCAGGGTGAGGCTGGGAATTTTGCCCGGATCCTGACCGAATCACTGCCCTACATCCAACGTTTCACGGGCAAGACCTTTGTCATCAAGTTTGGCGGCAACGCCATGACGGATGCAGAACTCCAGGAGAGTTTTGCCCGCGATGTGGTGTTGATGAAGCTGGTGGGTATGAATCCGATTGTGGTGCACGGCGGCGGGCCACAAATTGGCGAACTGCTGGAGCGCCTCAACATCGAGTCCGAGTTTGTTGATGGCATGCGGGTCACTGACGAGCACACGATGGATGTGGTCGAAATGGTGCTTGGCGCCTCGGTGAACAAGGAGATTGTTGACAGCATTCACAGGAACGGCGGCCGCGCGATTGGCATCACGGGCAAGGACGGTCAGCTCATTCAGGCTCGAAAGATCGCGGGTGACTGGAGTCGCGAAGGGGCAAAGGATATTGGCCAGGTCGGCGAAGTGGCCAGCATCGATACCGATATCCTGACCATGCTGATTGGCAGCGACTACATTCCCGTGATTGCCCCGGTTGCGGGTAGCACGGATGGCAAAACCTACAACATCAATGCCGACCTGGTCGCCGGTAAATTGGCCGAAGTCCTGCAAGCGGAAAAGCTGATGCTCCTGACTAATGTGGCCGGGCTATTGGACGCGGAGGGCAACATTCTAACCGGGCTCAATACCCAGCAGGTCGAGGAGCTGATTGGGCAAGGCGTCATTCACGGCGGCATGTTGCCCAAGATTCAATGTGCACTGGAAGCCGTGCAAGGCGGCGTGTCCAGCGCCCACATCATCGACGGCCGCGTGGCGCACGCAGCCCTGCTAGAAATTTTCTCGGACGAGGGTATCGGGACTCAGATCAGCTCTCGACGCTGAGCGATTTGCACCCAAGCTTCGCTCTGATTAGCATCGCCCCATACCCCGGACGTTCGAGGGCTCATGCCGGACAGCGCACCTACCGCTCAGGTCGACCGTAAGCAGCAGATTCTCATGGCGCTCGCGGAGATGCTGGAGGAAGCCCCCGATACCCGCATTACCACGGCCCGAATCGCAGCGGCTGTGGGGGTCTCGGAAGCCGCTCTATACCGTCACTTTCCCTCAAAACGTACCATGTACGCTGCACTCTTGGAGTTTGCTGAAGACACCTTGTTTGGCCTGATTGGTCGCATCCCCGATGAGCAGGTCGGCGCGCTCGATCAGTGCCACAGACTGCTGTGTATCTATCTGGAATTCTGTGGGAAGAACCCGGGCATCACACGATTACTCACGGGACGGGCATTGACCGGAGAGTCGCTGCGACTTCATCAGCAGGTTGAGCAGCTTTATCAGCGCCTCGAGACTCAGCTCAAGCAGTATCTGCGTGAGGCGGAGATGCGGGAGCAGCTCCGCACCCGCCTGCCGGTCGCTACCGCAGCCAACTTACTCATGGCCGCGGCAGAGGGTAGAGTGTCGCAATTCTGTCGCAGCGACTTCAGGCGCAGTCCGCTGGAAGGCTGGGTAGATCAATGGGCACACCTGTCTGGTGGCTTGATGAAACCCACCATCACCGGCAGCCCATGAGTGCCATCGCTACCGCGCTAGAGTGAAGGGGGGGTCACGCTCATCTGACGACGCAGCGCGACGATCTCCTCCAGCTCAGCAAAGCGCGCGATGTCGCGGCTGTAGGCCTCAGCCAGTGCCGCGGCCTGTTGTTGTCTGCCTTCGCTCGCCTCATCCAGGCTCTGGATTTCCGCTTTGAGCGCAGCCACCGTCTCTTCCTCGTACTGAGGCGATGCTGCATCGGTCTGCTTTGCGGTGTCGAGGGCAGATTGATGCCGAGCGAGTTGCTGCGATAACGTGTCACGTTGGCCACTCAGAATAGCAATGCGAATGTCGAGCTCTCTCAGTGAACGATCCCGCGCGGCCTCGATATCCTCAATAGTGCTGTAGCGCCGTAACAGAAAAGTGTCGCGCTCCAACTGTGCTGCCTGGGCAGCAGCTTCGGCTTCTTGCGCGCGCGCAGCGACAGCATCCCGCTCAAGCTCGGTATCGGTCTTCGCTGGCGGCACAACACGCACAATCTGGCCTGACTCATTGAGCACTTCATATCC
>JAAEZV010000001.1:0-23903 GCA_018222695.1 Gammaproteobacteria bacterium | reverse complement strand
GAGGCATTTACGCCACACCGTAACGCTCCCGATACTGCTCCAAGGCCTCACGGTGTTGCGCCATAGCGGGGTTACTTTCTACCCAAGCGATAATGTCGTGCAGGGAGACCACGCTCACCACCGTGAGCCCCCAATCCTGCTCGACTTGCTGCACGGCAGAGCACTCACCATCACCCCGCTCGCAGCGATCCAAGCCAATCACGACGCCCGCACCCTGAGCACCCGACTTATTGAGTATGCCCATGGACTCGCGAATGGCCGTCCCCGCAGTCATCACATCATCAATGACCACCACATCGCCGGCGAGCGGCGCGCCGACAATATTGCCGCCCTCACCGTGGGTCTTGGCTTCCTTGCGGTTGAAGGCAAAAGGGAGATCCATACCATGTTGCTCTGATAGCGCCATCGCGGTGGTGGACACCAAAGGAATGCCTTTGTACGCGGGGCCAAAAAGCATATCGAAGGGAAGACCCGAGGCGTGCAAGGCTGCCGCATAGCAGCGCCCCAATCGCGCCAGCGCGCCACCGGTCGAGAATTTCCCAGCATTGAAAAAGTACGGGCTGATCCGACCGGACTTGAGCTCAAATTCACCGAACTGCAACACCTCGCACTCGAGTGCCAATTCGATGAAATCCTGCTGGAAACGCTGCGTGGTCGTGTTCACACCTCACTCCATGGCGTTTTGTTTTACAAACCGCGATCAACAGCCCCGAATTCGCGCCGGGCCGCAGTCTGGCTCCTGAGTTTCACCGTATCATATGAAATCAAATCAGGTAGGACTAGCAATGAGGGTCATCAGCCTTGTCATTGAGGGGCTAGAGCGAGCGGCCGATATGGGCTGCCTTGCGTGGTTGTTTGCGCAAGACGCAGACATCATCTGCCTGCAGGATACCCGTTGCGCCGAGCATAACTTGTCGGGCGAGGCGTTCTTCCCTGCGAACTACCATCCGTATTTTCTGGACCACTACGAGAACCCTCGATTAAACGGGGTGGCCATCTACAGCAAGCATCTTCCCAAGGCCATTATTTGGGGCCTCGGATTCGAGGAGTTTGACGCTCAGGGCCTATATATTCAGGCTGATTTCGACGAGATCAGCGTGGGCTCAGTGCTGGTACCGAGCGGCACGGGCGGCCCTGAGAACATGGCCAGCAAGCTGGACTTTCTCTCACAGCTGAGCGGCCACCTCGAAAAAGTGCGCCACAAGCGTCGCGGCTACATTCTCTGTGGTGGCTGGGAGCTCATGGCGCATCATGCTGATGCAGAGGACGCCGGCAACAACCAGGTGCTGCCGGGGCTATCACCTTCGGAACGCGGTTGGTTGCTGGATCTTTACGACAGCGGTTATGCCGACGCTTACTCCCTGTCTGATAAAGAGCCCGGAGCCTATACCTGGTGGCCTGACGGCGACGATGCAGGAGGTCTGCGCACCGATACGCAAATCATCTCCGAGCTACTGGTAAGCCGGGTTGAGCGGGGCGCTATTTTTGACGAGCAGGCGTTTTCTCATCACGCGCCCGTGATCATGGATTACGACCTGCAGCTCTAACCTTGCTCGAGGGCAGCACGCTGTGCGGCAGTGATCGCCTCACCCGCTGAGGCAGCGAGCACCAGTAGCCTCGTGAGTTCCTCCTGGCTGAACGTGGCGCCCTCTGCTGTGCCCTGCACCTCGATCAGACCGCCGTGCTCTGTCATGACAACGTTCATGTCGCTGTCCGCCGTTGAATCCTCAGCGTAATCGAGGTCGGCCACGGGGACGCCATTCCACACGCCAACAGAGACCGCTGAGATCAAATGTTTCAGTGGATCTGAATCCAGTTCACCAGCGCGTTGCAGATGGTTCAGCGCATCCACTACTGCCACGCAGGCGCCCGAGATGGCCGCCGTGCGAGTGCCACCATCGGCCTGTATCACGTCACAATCCACGGTGATCGTGCGCTCACCCAGCAGCTTGAGATCCAACGCCGCACGCAAAGAGCGGCCAATCAGTCGCTGGATTTCAACCGTTCGCCCGCCCTGCTTGCCACGCGCCGCCTCCCGGTCCATCCGGGACCCTGTAGAACGCGGCAGCATGCCGTACTCCGCAGTCAACCACCCTTCGCCTTTTCCCCGCAGAAAACCGGGCACGCCTGCGTTTACGCTCGCTGTGCAGATCACCTTTGTCTGCCCAAAAGAAACCAATACTGAGCCCTCAGCATGACAGGTGTATCCCCGTTCAAACTGAATAGCGCGCATGGCGTCCGGGGCACGACCGCTGGGTCGGTCGGGTGTGGTATCCATAAGGGTTCTCCTGCTGTAGGTGAGGTTCCGTCCGAGTCACTGCTGTTACACTTAGCAGCGCGCTTGGTCGAGGAATAACGGTGACTCAGAGCATGACGGGCTTTGCCCGCGGGAGTGTAACAACGGGGGCCCTAACGGTCACCGTGGAGTGTCGCTCCGTCAACAATCGCTACCTGGACCTGCAGTGTAGGATGCCGGACACCCTGAGAAGTGTAGAAGGTAACTTGCGCGAGCAGGCGGGGACGTTTTTTGCTCGTGGCAAGCTCGAGCTGCTGGTGCGCGTCTCTGACGGTGGCTCAGGCGCGCCCGCCACGCTCAATAGCGAGCGGCTCTCGGCACTGAAGGCCGCTCTGTCAGAGGTCGCAGACGTATTTCCCGATGCCGCAGCGCCCGACCAGCTGGCGCTGTTGCTCTCGCCCGGCGTGCTGAGCGAACCCGAAACCGATCTTGAAGCACTCCAGAGTGCGACAAGCAATGCCGCCAGACAGTGCTTCGAAGGGCTGCGCGAGCAGCGGCAGCAAGAAGGCGCAAAGCTGGCCACCCTGATTCAGCAGCGATCAGATGCGATGCGGGCCCATCTCGCCACGCTCCGTAAACAACTGCCCGAACTCCAGACAGCGCACAGGCAGCGCCTGCTCGATCGACTGCAATCGCTCGACATCGAAGCAGAACCGATGCGGCTGGAAGAAGAGATTGTGTATGTGTTGCAGCGGGCCGATGTGGAAGAAGAAATGGATCGCCTGGACGCGCATCTTGATGCCATTGAGTCGGCGCTTCAGAGCACCACGCCGGTCGGCAGGCGACTGGATTTTCTGATGCAGGAGCTCAATCGCGAGGCCAATACGCTGGGCTCAAAATCCACCGCGCTCAGCACCACTAATGTCTCGGTAGAGTTCAAAGTGTTAATCGAGCAGATGCGCGAGCAAATCCAGAACATTGAGTAGACTTTGAGTGTGAATGCGACAAGAGGACAGCTGTTAATCGTGTCTGCGCCCAGCGGCGCGGGCAAGACTTCGCTCATCAAAGCATTAATGGAACAGGATGAGCGGGTTGAAGTTTCCGTGTCGCACACAACCCGACCACAACGGCCCGGCGAGGCGGAGGGCGTTAATTACTTCTTTATCTCGACGGAAGTCTTTCATGAAATGCGCGAAGCCGGCGCATTCTTCGAATCAGCCGAGGTCTTCGGTCATCTGTATGGCACCAGCTTGGCGCAACTGGAATCCAGGCTGTCCGACGGGGCAGACGTCATTTTAGAAATCGATTGGCAGGGTGCTCAGCAAGTCAGAAAGCTGTTACCAGACAGCGCGTGGCTCTTCATCCTGCCACCCTCTCTTGATGCCCTCAGGGCGAGACTGCATGCGCGGGGTCAAGACGAGGAAGACACCATCGATATTCGAATGCGTGCCGCGCGGGATGAGATGTCGCATTGGGACGAGGCTGACTACCTGATCATCAATGACGAGTTTGAGACGGCACTCGAGGCACTACAGGCGCTAGTGCGTTCACTGCGACTCAGAACCGGCCAGCAGCAGTCCGCTCTTCAGGATCTGATTGAGGATCTGCTCGCCTAGATGATCCGTAACGGTATGAGCGGCAGGTAAATTTCCGCAGTTATGGGGGCGGTGCAAAGCTGATTCCTACGCTATACTGCGCGGCCGCTTTGAACCGCGGCATAAATGAAGGAGACCATGCTGTCATGGCAAGAATTACTGTTGAAGACTGTCTGGACAATGTCGATAACCGATTTGAGCTTGTCATGCTCGCCTCCAAGCGCGCCCGGCAAATTGCCATCGGTGGTCGCGACCCGCTCGTAGAGGACGATTCAGACAAGGCCACGGTCATCGCGCTGCGAGAAATCGCCGAGGGTTTGATTACCCCGGAAGTCCTCGCCCGCGAGAGCGAAATCGAAGCAGAGGAAGAACTGGCGGCCAGCTTCGAGACGCCCATCCTCTGATAACGGGGTCCGCTGGCGGTGGTGGCAACAACACTCCAAGCACTCAGCGGATCTCTCCCCGGTATTAGCACCCGCCCGGGGCAGAAACCTACTGCACATTCCATTCCCCGCGAGGGGCATTCTGCTAACAGCTCGCTTGCGGCGTTCGAGCAGCTGATTGCCGACTATTTGCCGCTAGAGCAGGCGCAGCTGGTCAGGCGAGCCTACTATTATTCTGAGCAAGCTCACTACGGGCAAACCCGGCGCAGTGGAGAACCCTACGTCACTCACCCCTTGGCGGTGGCAAGCATTCTCGCTCGCATGCACATGGACGCGCAGAGCCTGATGGCCGCGCTGCTGCACGATGTGATCGAGGACACCGGCGTCAACAAAGAAGACATTGGCGCCCAGTTCGGCGAAGAGGTCGCGGAGTTGGTCGATGGTGTCAGCAAACTGACCCACGTGGAGTTTGACTCGGTGGAGCTCCGGCAAGCCGAGAACTTTCAGAAAATGACGCTGGCGATGGCGAAAGACATTCGCGTCATCCTCGTGAAACTCGCGGATCGCCTGCACAACATGCGCACACTGGGTGTACTGAACCGAGAGAAAATCAAGCGCATTGCCAGTGAGACGCTGGATATTTATGCCCCCATCGCCATGCGTCTGGGCATGAACGACGTGCGCATGGAGTTTGAGGATCTCGGCCTCAAGGCGCTCTATCCTATGCGCGCCAGACGGCTCGAGGCCGCGCGAAGATCAGCGAGTGGCAATAGGACGCAGTTGGTTGACCAGATTCGTGGCCAGTTGAGCCAGACCCTGAACCGCGAGGGTCTCAATGCCGCCGTGGTGGGACGGGAAAAGCACCTCTATAGCATCTACAGCAAAATGAAGGCCAAGCGAAAATCCTTCTCTCAAGTGATGGATATCTTTGCCTTCCGCCTGATCGTCGACTCTGTCGATGACTGCTATCGCGCTCTGGGCATGGTGCACAGTCTCTATAAGCCGGTGCCCGGTGAGTTTAAGGACTACATCGCCATTCCCAAGGCAAATGGCTACCAGTCTTTGCACACCGTGCTGAAAGGCATGCACGGTGTGCCCATTGAAATCCAGATCCGAACCCACGAAATGGAAGATATGGCCAACAACGGCATCGCCGCTCATTGGCTCTACAAAAGCGAGGAAACAGGGGCAAGTATCTCCCACACCCGCGCGCGTGAGTGGGTTCAGGGTCTGTTGGAAATGCAGCAACGCGCGGGCGATTCGCTGGAGTTCATCGAGAACGTCAAAATCGATCTTTTCCCCGACGAGGTGTACGTCTTCACGCCACGGGGAGACATTCTTGAGCTACCCAAAGGGTCCTGCGCGCTCGATTTTGCCTACGCCGTACACAGCGATATTGGCAATCACTGTGTCGCCGCGCGGGTCAGTAATCAGCTGGTGCCACTGTCAGAGCCGCTTGAAAGCGGCGCAACAATCGAGATCGTGACTGCACCAACCGGCAGACCGAGTCCGTCGTGGCTGAACTGGGTGGTGACCGCCCGTGCCAGAACCCACATCCGGCACTTCCTAAAAGATCAGCGCCGTGAGGACTCACTAGCGCTGGGTCGCAATCTGTTGGATCGGGCGTTGATGGCTTATGGCTCGAGGCTGAATGCCATCGAAGAAGAGACCATGCAGTCTGCCCTCTCTGCGCTGGGTAAAGCCGATATCGAGACTTTGCTAGTGGACGTGGCACTGGGCAATACGCTACCGCACATTGCTGTCGCCCATCTCACCAGTTCCAGTGACGACTCTGCTGTTGGCGGCGAGGCGGCCACACTGGGCATCCGTGGCACCGAAGGCGTCGGTGTCACCTATGCCAAATGCTGCTGCCCACTGCCAGGAGACGCGATTCAGGGCTACCTCGGGCAAGAGAAGGGGCTGATGGTGCACCGGGATAGCTGTCGCAACCTGCTGGAAATGCGAGAACAGCCAGACCGATTGATTTCGCTGCACTGGGATGAGGTGGTCGAGCGAAATTATCCGGTCGGTCTCAGAGTACAAGTTGAGAATCGCCGCGGCATGATCGCCGTTCTGGCAACACGACTCAGCGCCATTGGCCTCAATATCGAGCGCATTGCCACACAGAACAAGGATGTCGAATTCACCTTTGTCGATCTGGAGCTTCAGGTCAGCAGCCGCACGCACCTAGCGCATGTTATGAAGCGACTGCGTAGCGTCGAAGGCGTGCTCAGAGTGGTGCGCAGCGCCCGCCGGTAAGCGATTTCTTGGATCTCAAAACCCACCGCCGTGGCTTTGTTCTCGGCCTTGCAGCCCTCATCAGTCCGTTATTCAATAAGGCGCTACGCGCACATCCAGAGGAGATCGTTGTGTCTAACAGAGCCGTGATTGCTACCCAAGCTGCGCCTCAGGCGATCGGACCCTATTCTCAGGGCATCAAGGTGGGGAATACCGTCTGGATATCAGGGCAGATACCGCTCGACCCCGCGTCCATGACGATGGTCGAAGGCGATATCAGCGCAGAGGCAGAGCAGGTCTTCAGTAATCTGAGCGCCGTCGCTGAAGCAGCGGGGGGCACGCTGGATAATGCCGTGAAAATCAATATCTCCCTGACCGATCTTGGTGACTTCGATGCCGTCAACGCGGTTATGTCGCGCCACTTTGAAGAGCCCTATCCCGCGAGAGCCTGCGTTCAAGTCGCGGCGCTGCCCAAGGGCGCGCGCATTGAAGTCGAGGCTATTCTGTCTCTGTAACGCAGTATCGAACCACTTCGCTCACCTGTTAGCCGACGCATCTAGTGCTGCCCGATAGCCCTCTCGCCAAGTCGGATAGGAAAACGTAAACCCGATCCTCTCCAGCAGGGCGTTTCGACAGCGGCGATGGGCGCGGGAAGGCGATGGATCGGACGGTCTGACCAGCGTGACCGCGATTTGATCCGCCAACCAGTCCCCGATCTCATGGGTAGGGGTCTGATCATGGTCAGCACCAACCAACGTCGGCGGCACCGACTCACCGGCGTGATCACGTTCCAAACAATGAACAATCAGTCTTGACAGATCCACACGGTGGATCCGATTGCCATAGAGCGCACCCGTCGCGCCACCCTCGCCCGCCCGAACCCGCCTCATCAGCATGCCCTGTGGATCGCCATACACCCCCGCCGGGCGAATAACAGTCGCGGTCGCCGCGCGGCGAATCGCCGCTTCTCCAGCAATCATTGCGCTGGCTTGCGGTTCATCGAGATTCAGTGGCGAATGTTGGTCCACCCAGCCACCCTCTGATTCTCGGTAAACCCGGGTAGAAGACACCCAGATCACCCGGCGGCACTGCGCGATCCACTTTTGGTTCGCCAGTGTCTTAGCCACCCCGGCGAAACCCGCCTGGTACCCCGCTGGGTCGTAGGATTGTGGCGTCGGGGTCACGACCACATAGTCTGGCGCCATCGTATCCAACCCGACGAAGCTCGCTGGATCCGTCAGATTCACTTTGTGACGGTCAAATTGATCGGGCAACCGATCTGGGTTGCGTCGCGCCGCCGCGACGCGCCACCCCCGGTCAAGCAAAGACAAACCCGCTCGCGTACCAATATCACCACAGCCAAGGATCAACACCTGCATGGCTTCACGGCCTTATCAAACAATCGCTAAGATATGAGCCTACCACGAGGCCTTTTCTGATCGGGGCGCGCTTGAGCCAAACAATTCTTCAGCATCCTGTTACCACACTCCGCGGGGTGGGAGACAAGATGGCGTCCCGACTGGCAGACATCGGCATCCGCTCGCTGGAAGATTTGCTCTTTCATTTTCCGCTTCGGTATCAGGACCGCACAAAAATCACAGCCATCGGCGGGTTGCGCGATCAGGTCGATGCCGTGATCGAAGCAGAGGTGCGCGCGGCTGCCGTGACCATGGGCCGCAGACGAACACTTTTGGTCAAAGTCGAAGACGGCACCGGGTTGCTCACCCTGCGGTTTTTCCACTTTCGACAGGCCCAGGTCTCGCAGTTTAGGCAAGGGTCCGCCATTCAGCTCTTTGGCACGCCTCGGCGGGTAGGTGGGCAGTTGGAAATGGTGCATCCCGAATACCGATTGGGACAAAGCGCACAACTTTTAGAGGCCGCACTGACACCCGTTTATCCAACGGTCAGCGGTCTGGGTCAAAGCACCTGGCGGAAGCTCTGTGGCCAGGCGCTCGCGCTGCTCAGCAAAGATCCGCCTGAGGACTTACTTGACGGGATCACAGATGATCACGTGAGCCTCACCGAAGCCATCACCTTTCTACACAACCCGCCGCCGACCGCGGAGCTCAGTCAGATTCAACAGGGAACGCACCCCGCACAAATTCGACTGGCCCGGGAAGAACTCATCGCGCATCAACTGACCGTGCAGCGCGTCCGGGACAGCGAGCGGCGCCACCCCGCACCCGCCATTGCGCCGGCATCACCTGCCGCAGCGGCGTTTCTGGAGGCGCTCCCCTTTGCACCCACTTCCGCGCAACAACGCGTTGCCATCGAGCTGGCCGACGATATGGCACAAACACAGCCCATGCTCAGATTGGTTCAGGGTGACGTGGGCTCAGGCAAAACACTGGTTGCGGCGCGAGCGGCGCTCGATACGATCGCGGCTGGCTACCAGGTGGCCTTCATGGCGCCTACCGAATTGCTGGCAGAGCAACACTACGCCACCCTCGACGCATGGCTGACACCCCTTGATCAGTCTGTGGCCTGGCTCAGTGGCCGAACCAAAGGTCAAGCGCGCCAACACGTCTTGCAGCAACTAGCGAGCGGCGAAGCGCCTCTGGTCGTTGGCACCCATGCATTGTTTCAGGATGATGTGCACTTTCATCGACTCGGTCTGATTATTGTCGATGAACAGCACCGCTTTGGTGTTCACCAGCGGCTATCACTGGCTGATAAAGGCGTAGGCGAGGAGCACCCGCATCAACTGGCACTGACCGCCACACCGATTCCCCGGTCACTGGCCATGGTGGCCTATGGCGATCTCGACTGCTCGATCATCGATGAATTACCACCGGGCCGCCAACCCGTCACCACGACGCTCATGGACCACACGCGGCGCGACGCCGTTATGCGGCGCGTGGGAAGTGCCTGCCGAGAGGGCAGGCAGGCGTATTGGGTCTGCACGGCTATCGAGGAAAGCGACACTTTGGATATCGAGGCGGCAGAGGCCACACTCGATCAATTGCAACAGGCGCTGCCTGATGTGCAGATCGGCCTCGTGCACGGCAAGCTGAAACCCGCCGAGAAAGCCGCAGTGATGGCGGCATTCAAGGCCGGCGAACTCCAGCTGCTGGTTGCTACCACAGTGATCGAAGTGGGTGTTGATGTGCCCAACGCGAGTCTGATGATCATCGACAATGCGGAGCGCTTGGGACTCGCCCAGCTACACCAGCTGAGAGGGCGGGTGGGGCGCGGCGCCGTCGACAGCCACTGCCTGTTGCTTTATCGCCAGCCGCTCTCCGACACCGCCCAGCAGCGCCTGAAAGTGATGCAGGAGTCCCATGACGGCTTTGTCATTGCCGAGGCCGACCTGGCGATTCGCGGACCGGGCGAGTTACTGGGAACCCGCCAAACGGGTCTCGCGGCATTCAGAATAGCGCTGCTGCCGGAGCACGAACCCCTACTTGTCGAAGCACAGGAAATAGCAGGGAGGCTGTACGAGCGCGACCCGGGCCGCGCGCAGGCCCTGATGCAAAGGTGGGCCGGTGCCCGGGCAGATTTCGCCAGAGTCTGATCACGCCCTATCGCATCCCCCCCCGCAGGCCGCTAGACTGTGCGGCCGCGAGTCAAGAATGCATTCCTTTGAGTGAGTTATCCCCTTCGCTAAATCCCTCTGGCGCCTCGTCAAAATGGCGTGCTGCGTTAGAGATCATGCGCTTTGATAAACCGATCGGCACCTTTCTGTTAGCGGCTCCGACACTTTGGGGTATTGCACTGGCCAACGAGGGTTTCCCGAGTCTGCGGCTGCTCGCCATCTTCTCGGCCGGCATCGTGGTCATGCGGGCGGCAGGGTGTATTGCCAACGATCTTGCTGACCGTAGTCTCGATGGTCACGTGGAGCGTACACGGCTGCGCCCGTTGGTCACTGGCGCGCTGACCGTCAAAGAGGCCTCAGCGCTTCTTTTGTTGCTGCTGGCTACCGCGCTGGGGCTTGTGGCTCTGACTAATCCGCTGACCATTAAACTGTCCTTTGCGGGCGCAGGGCTGGCGATGATCTATCCTCTGATGAAGCGGATTACCCACTTGCCGCAGATCGTGCTCGGCACTGCCTTTTCATGGAGCATTCCCATGGCCTTCGCGGCGAGCATCAATGCCTTACCCAGCGCGCTGTGGTGGCTGTTCGTTGCCAACCTATTGTGGACGGTGATCTATGACACCCAATACGCCATGGTTGATCGGGAGGACGACCTGTCGGTAGGCATCAAATCCACCGCCATTCTCTTTGGCAACCTCGACGTGCGGATCATTGGCCTCTTGCAGTGCCTCTGCCTCATCGCTTTTTGGCGCTGTGGGGTGGCCTTTGCACTGGGCCCGATCTATTACGCTGCCGTCGCCATCGTTGGCATCCTCTTTGCCCGACACCTGTGGCTGATTCGGGACCGCGACGTCGAGCAGTGCTTTGCGGCCTTTAACCAGAGCAAGTGGATAGGCCTGATTATTCTCACGGGTCTCTGCGGCCACTTCTGGATTGGTATCAGCTCCGGCTGAGCACGATGGACGCCTTTGACGCCAAACTGCATCGGTCCATCGCCGATCTCGACCCCTCGCTGTGGCAATCCTGCTTTGGTGACAGTGACCCCTTTCTGCGCTGGGACTTCCTGCATGGGCTGGAAACCTCGGCCTGCACCACCGCCGAGAGCGGTTGGCAGCCTGCGCATATCACCCTTGAACAGGGTGGAGCGCCGGCCGGGGTGCTGCCCGCGTATCTCAAGACCCACAGTTACGGCGAGTACGTTTTCGACTGGTCCTGGGCGGACGCGTGGCAGCGCATGGGGCTTCGTTACTATCCCAAGCTCGTGACAGCAATTCCTTTCACGCCAGCCACCGGGCGGAGGCTGGGCGATCTGACCGGAGACGCTGGTGCGATCGCCACCATGGCAACGTGTGTCAAAGCAATGAGCGAGGAACTCGAAATCTCCAGCTGGCACGTGTTGTTTCTGGATGAGGCCGCCTCAGAGCAGCTACGCAGCTGTGAGATGCCGCAGCGACTGACCACACAATTTCATTGGTTTAACCGCGACTACCGTGACTTTCAGGACTTTCTCGATCGCTTCAGCAGTCGCAAACGCAAAAATCTACGGCGGGAGCGTGAACAAATCTCTCGTCAAGGCCTGTCGCTAAAAACACTGAAGGGCGAGGAGATCGGTCCCGAACAGTGGCAATTCTTTCACCGCTGTTACCAAACAACCTACGCCAAACGCTCAGGGCACGGTGGCTATCTGACGGAACGATTTTTTACTGAGACCTGCCCGGGGTTGGGACAGGTGCCGGTCATGGTCATCGCAGAGCGAGACCAACAGCCCGTCGCGGCGTCGCTGTTTTTTGAGGGGGAGAACACGCTTTACGGACGCTACTGGGGTTGCCTCGCCGAGTTTGAGTTCCTGCATTTCGAGGCCTGCTATTACCGCGGCATCGAATACTGTATCGAGGCCGGGTTGTCGCGCTTTGACCCGGGGGCGCAGGGCGAACACAAAATTCAGCGAGGATTCGAACCGATTTTGACCTACTCAAATCACTGGATTGTCGATGAGCGCTTGCGTGAAGCCGTGGCGCAGTTCGCAGAACAGGAGTCAGCGCAGGTCCGCGCCTACCAGCGCGAGGCCTCGACGTTGTTGCCCTTCAAGCAGGAGAGTGATCAGCCCTGAGGGGGGGCGTCACGCAAGAATACCCAGTTGTTACCCTCTGAGTGCTCTTTGCTGTAGTAGTAGCCATCGCCCTTGAAGCGCTTGAGCCCTTCGGGTTCGTTGAGACCCTTCTGGATAATGTAACGGGCCATGACCCCGCGCGCCTTCTTGGCGAAGAAGGAAATCATTTTGTACTGGCCGTTTTTTAGGTCGCGGAACTGTGGCGTGATGACCTCAACGTCCAACAACTTGGGTTTGACCGCCTTGAAGTATTCATTAGAGGCCAGATTAACCAGAACCCGGCTACCGCTCGCCTTAAGGTGCTGCCCCAAGGTCTCGGTAATGCGATCACCCCAGAACTCATACAAGTTTTTCCCACCCGCATTGGCAAAAGGCAGGCCCATCTCCAGCCGGTAAGGCTGCATAAGGTCCAGCGGTCGCAACAATCCATATAGACCAGAGAGGATGCGCAGATGCTTCTGTGCGAAGGCCAGCTCGTCGGCGCTCAAAGTCTCTGCCTGCAGCCCGGTGTAGACATCGCCCTTGAAGGCCAGCACAGATTGCTTGGCATTCTTCAGCGAGAAGTCGGGCTCCCAATTCATGAATCGCTCGTGATTCAGGGTGGCGATTTTCTCCGATACCCCCATCAAACCCTGAATATCCTCAGGGTCCATCTTGCGGGCGCTCTTAACCAGCGACGCCGCCTGATCGATAAACAAAGGCTGCGTTGATTTTTTGGTGGTCGGCGCCGTCTCGTAATCGAGGGTCTTGGCCGGCGACAGAATAGAAAGCACGGGTTCGCCTCTTCTGCAATCTCTTGGGTCAGAATGATAACCTTGCACGTCTACGATAAAAACCGCGGGATTCTCATGCCACCCGACGCCCCACCGGCGAGCACACTGGATCAAGGCATAGTTTGGCTGGGGCGCACCGTGTCCTGGTGCGTCCCGATCATGGCGCTGTTGGTGCTGGTGATCGTCGTGTTGCGCTACGGCTTCAATACTGGCGCAATCGCCGCTCAAGAGACCGTGCAGTACCTTCACGCCGCCATTTTTATGCTGGGTGCGGCGGTGGCCTTGCAAGCGGATCAACACGTTCGGGTTGATATCTTCTATCGGCGCTTCTCGGAGCGTCAGCAGGCGTGGGTCAATGGGCTGGGTCATGTTGTCTTCACCCTGCCACTGTGTGGTCTGATTGGCTGGGGCTCCTGGGACTACGTGATAGACAGCTGGTCTGCCAGAGAAGCCTCCCCCGAACCCGGCGGTCTGCCCTTCGTCTACTTGCTTAAGACGCTGATCCCGGCAATGGCCTTGCTGCTCGCCCTTCAGGCCTTCGCGCAGATCGCTCGCGCGCTAACGATACTCCGGCAGAGAGGTAGCGCCTGATGGAAGGGCAATTGGCGCTCACCATGTTTATCGTCGTCTGCGGCGTATTGCTGCTGGGCTTCCCCGTGGCACTGACCCTCGGCGGCACCGCATTGGGATTCGCGGCGCTGGGCATTCTGATCGGGCACTTTGATTCGGACTATCTCACCGCTCTGACCGGGCGCATTTTTGGCACGATGAGCAATGAAACCCTCGTGGCGGTGCCCTTGTTCATTCTCATGGGTGTCGTGCTGGAGCGAGCGAAAATCGCAGAGGACCTGCTCGCCAATATGGCCGGTTTATTTGGTGAGCGGCCCGGCGGCTTGGGAGTCGCCGTCATTATCGTCGGCGCGCTGCTGGCGGCGAGCACAGGCATTGTCGGCGCCACGGTCGTGACTATGGGGGTGCTCGCGCTTCCTTCCATGCTGAGAGCGGGGTACCAGCCGCAGCTGGCAACCGGCACCATCTGCGCCACTGGCACCTTGGGTCAGATTATTCCGCCATCGATTGCGCTCGTTTTGCTGGGCGACATCATGTCGAGTGCGTACCAGCAAGCGCAGCTCCGCATGAACATCATCAATACCGATACCGTATCGGTGGGGGACCTGTTTGTGGGCGCCATGGTCCCGGGCGTCGTGCTGGTGATGCTGTATCTAGCTTACGTGCTGTTCCGCGCAGCATTACAACCTGACAGCGCGCCCCCTGCCATCGTGGAGAAGACCCATGCCCGCGCAGCCGTTCTGGCGGTGCTGCCACCTCTGGGGCTGATCGTGCTGGTCCTAGGCTCCATTCTCGCCGGTGCGGCCACCCCGACAGAAGCCGCAGGCGTTGGCGCCACCGGTGCTTTGTTCTTGGCCTGGGCGCGCGGCGCGCTTTCATTCAATGTAATGCGAGATATCTCACGCTCGACGCTCTACACCACCAGCATGGTCTTTTTGATTCTCATTGGCGCGGCAGTGTTTTCACTCGTCTTTCGCGGGTTCGGTGGCGACAGTCTGATTGAAAGCTTTTTTGAAGATCTTGGCGGCGGGCCCCACATGGCATTGCTAATAGTCATGCTGGTCATGTTCTTGCTTGGCTTCATCCTCGACTTCATCGAGATTACATTTGTGGTGGTACCCGTGGTCGGGCCCGTGCTGCTGTCGATGGGATTTGACCCCATCTGGCTGGGAGTCATGATCGCTGTCAATCTTCAAACTTCTTTCCTGACACCACCTTTTGGTTTCGCGCTGTTCTACTTGCGCGGCGTCGCGCCGGATAGTGTCAGCACGCGTGCGATTTATTCCGGTGTACTGCCCTTTGTGGTGATTCAGCTGCTGCTGCTGGTGCTGATGTGGTGGTGGCCCAATCTTGTGCTATGGCTGCCGGGGCTATTGGGGCGATAATAGGTTTTGTCGGCCGCGGGCGGTGATACCGCCACCCCGCTCGGGATATCACAAACGGGCTGACAGCCATCAGGGGGACATCATGTCAGTAGAAGAGCTCGATACGCATCCACTGCCCTTCGGCGAGCTGGCACTACAAACCATTGCCATGCCGAAAGACACCAACGCCAACGGCGACATTTTCGGTGGATGGTTGCTGTCGCAAATGGATCTGGCGGGCAGCATTACCGCCTCAGAGCTTGCCGAAGGACGGGTGGCCACCGTGGCTATTGAGGGGATGTCGTTTCTTACACCCGTACACGTGGGTGCCGTCGTCAGCTGCTACTGCGATGTGCTGGAGACGGGGCGGAGCTCCGTCCGGATTCTCGTGGAGGTCTGGATCAACGCCAAACAGGATGGCGAACCCCTCAAAGTTACCGAGGGGGAGTTTATTTACGTGGCCATCGACGAGAACAAGCTCACTCGGCCGATTGCGCAGTAAGTGAGACCGGCGGTAACAGCCGGTTCCGGCCGTTGAGATACGCACGCTCGGAAATCTCGTGGTAAGTCCGCACTTTCGTCGCAAACGCAAAGTAGGAAGCGGCAATCTTTTTGGCCATGGGGTCGGCATTGACCAGTGCCTCAATCGCCACCTGACTGCTTTCATACAGCGCGTCCATCACATCATCCGGTAACGGCAACACCTCGGTATCAAACTCGGTGAGCAGAATCTGCAAAGACTCACTGTTGTTGGCGGTGAAATCGTCCAGCATATCGGTATTGGTGGCGCGCGCCGCGACCCGAACAATCGCCTGTAAATCCTCAGGCAGTGCCGCCAGCGCTTCCGCGTTAACGATGGTTTCAAGCATGGCGCCCGGCTCGTGCCATCCGGGGTAATAGTAATAGTCCCCCACCTCCATCAAGCCAAGCGTACGGTCGTTGTAGGGCCCCACCCACTCCACCGCATCGATGACGCCGGTTTGCATTGAGGTGTACACCTCTCCCCCGGCTATGCGCACCGCAGAGCCACCTGCAGCGTCGAACACCTCGCCGGCCAAGCCGGGAATCCGCATCTTCAGCCCCTCGAGGTCGGCGCGGTTATTAAGACGAATATTGAACCAGCCCGCCATCTGCACACCGGTGCTGCCGCCTGCAAACGGCACAACCCCAAAGGGCGCATAGAGTTCTCGCCACAGCTCGAGCCCGCCGCCATAGTGGAGCCAGCCGTTGGCCTCCTGTGCCGTCATGCCAAAGGGCACCGCCGTATAAAAAACAGACGCAGGAATCTTGCCCTTCCAGTAATAGGCGGCACCGTGGCCAGCCTCGGCCACTCCTCTGGAAACCGCATCAAAGACTTCGAAAGCCGGCACGATTTCACCGGCACCAAACACCTTGATGCGTAGCCGCCCCCCTGAGGCTTCGTTGACCCGGCGCGCGAAATTTTCAGGCGCTGCCCCGAGGCCAGGTAGACCCTTGGGCCAGGTGGTAACCAGTTTCCATTCAATGACCTCTACCGGGCCATCCTGACTCGCCGCTGCCGACGCAGGACCTTCGACTCGATCGAGGGTCCACAGAGTTATGACCGCCACCAAAGCGGCTGTGAGCCCCACGACGACAACGGGAAGTACCTGTTTTTCGCGCATGCCCAGTCCTTACAGTATCGTCAGGTTGGCGTATTGAAGCACAAGCCACTTACTGCCTTCACTGAAGCTGACCTCTACCCGGGCATTACTGCCCTGGCCCTCGAACTGAGTCACAACCCCTTCACCAAAAACCTGATGCAGCACGCGTCTGCCCAGATCGATGCCGGCAGGCGGCGGCTCGGACAATGAAGCATGAGCCAGTGAGCCCACGGGGCGGGAGACAGCGCCATTGAGGCGCACCTCTTCAATCAACTCTGCCGGGATCTCGCGAATGAATCGCGAGGGTGTGTTGTACATATCACCACCGTGGAGGCGTCGGTTTTCAGCGTAGGTGATCGCCAGTTTTTTCATGGCCCGGGTGATACCGACATACGCCAGCCGTCGCTCTTCCTCCAGACGGCCGGGCTCTTCCAACGACATCTGGTGGGGAAACAAATTCTCTTCCATGCCGGCAATGAACACCAATGGGAACTCGAGCCCCTTGGCGGAGTGCAGCGTCATCATTTGGATGCTGTCCTCGTAGGGGTCGGCCTGGCCTTCTCCTGCGTCGAGCGCCGCGCTGTCGAGAAACGCCTGCAGTGGTGAGATCTCCTCATCCTCGGGCTCAAACAGGCGTGTGGCCGTCACCAATTCCTGGAGGTTTTCGACTCGGGCCTGACCGCGCTCGCCCTTTTCCGAGCGGTGATAGTCGAGGAGGCCACTGACTTCAATCACATGCTCGGTCAGCTCATCAAGCGGGAGCGTCTCTGAGGAACGATCCAGATCGTCGATGAGCGTCTGAAAATTACCGAGCGCCGTTAGCGCTCTGGCGGGCAAAAGGCTCTGCTCGCGGGTGCGATGAATTGCCCGCCACATCGGGATCTGCTCAGCGCGTGCGACCTCTCGAATTTTCTCGACCGTCTTGCTCCCAATGCCCCGGGGCGGAGTATTCAGGACTCGTTCCAGTGCAGGGTCGTCGTCTCGCGTTTGGGCCAATCGCAAATAGGCAAGTGCGTTGCGGATCTCAAGGCGCTCATAAAAGCGCTGTCCGCCATAAATTCGGTAGGGAATACCCTCTCGCAATAACGCCTCTTCCAGCACCCGTGACTGCGCGTTCGAACGATACAAAATGGCAATTGACCGTCGAGGGTTGCCGTCGCTGAACCAGGTTTCGGCCTGCTCGACGATGTAGCGCGCCTCATCTTGCTCGTTGAAGCCGGCGTAGAGGGTAATGGGTTCTCCCCGCTCACCCTCTGTCCAGAGATTTTTGCCAAGGCGCCCTGCATTGCGCGCAATCAATCCGTTAGCTGCCTCAAGAATCGTCGCCGTAGAGCGGTAGTTCTGCTCCAGCCGGATGGTCTCGGTGCCGGCAAAGTCCTCAGCAAAGCGCTGGATATTCTCGACTCTTGCGCCTCTCCAGCCGTAGATCGATTGATCGTCGTCACCGACCGCGACAACCGGGATCGTCTGCCCTGCCAGCACTCTGAGCCAGGCGTATTGAATGGTGTTGGTATCCTGAAACTCGTCCACCAGAATGGTTTTGAATCGTTGCTGGTAGTGCTGCAGGGTCTCCGGCGACTTCAGCCACAATTCATGGGCGCGCAATAACAACTCTGCAAAATCGACCAGCCCTCCGCGCTCGCAGGTTTCCTCGTAGGCCGCATAAATACGCACCATCGTCTTGGCATAGAGATCCCCCTCCGGGGCCTCTACATGCCGCGCGCGCAGTCCTTCGTCTTTTTGCCCGTTGATGAACCACTGCGCCTGCTTGGGCGGCCAGCGCGCCTCATCGAGGTCGAGTTCTCGGCAAATGCGTTTGACGACCCGCAGTTGATCATCGCTATCGAGAATCTGGAACTGCTGCGGCAGTCCTGCCTCGCGCCAATGCGCTTTCAGGAGTCGATGCGCGAGGCCGTGGAAGGTCCCCACCCACAGACCGTGGGTGGGCATCTGCAACATATCCTCTATGCGGCCCCGCATCTCTCGCGCAGCCTTGTTAGTAAAGGTGACGGACAGTACGGAATGGGCAGAGAACCCCTCCGCCCGAATCAACCAGGCGATACGGTGCACCAGGACACGCGTTTTGCCCGACCCCGCACCTGCCAGCACCAACAAATTGCCGGAAGAGGCGGTCACGGCCTCTCGTTGAGCCGTATTTAACGGGTTTAAAATATCCGATACATCCATGCGTGCAGTGTACCGGAATGGTGTGAAATGGCTGAAACGACCGCCACTGCCACAGTGCGGATGGCGGTTCCTTCACATCGTTTTCGTTGGTATAACGGAAAGGTATCGAGTAGGTCTTTTGCGGCAACTTGCCGGTCGCGACCGCCTTACACCTATGCGCGGGTACACGACCTGATGGCGCCCCGACAAACGCTTTATCTGAAAAGGAACACCATAATGAAAATTCAAACTGCCTCATTACTGCTGGCGATCACCGTATTGCCCTATGCCACCGCTCAAGCTTGTGACGTGCCGGTGGCGCCGCCCACCCCGGACGGCGGCAGCGCAACCCTCGAAGATATGATCGCCGCCCAAGGGGAAGTGAAGGCCTTTCAGGCCGCCAACGCGGAATATCTTGAGTGCGTCGATGACCTGATGGCAGCAGAGAAAGCCTCCCAGGCAGAGGGAGACAAAAGTGCCGAGGAGCGATTTGCGCTCGCCGCTGCGGACTACAACGCCGCGGTATCGCGTGAAGAGCAGGTGGCCGCTGATTTCAATACGGCCATTCGCGCCTATAAGGCCGCCAACCCCGATTGATTGCCCGGGAAGCTGTGCCGGACTCGGCGCCGAAACGGCGCCACGTAGCTAACGGCGACCCCACCTCAGCACACAACACCTGTTTCTGGCGCTACCAGTGACGGATCGTGTTCGCCATGATGAAAAAGCAGGTGATGAAATTGACGCCAACAATCAGGGTCCTGATGAGCGCGATCCGGTCGGCCTCATCGCTGTCTGATGAGGCTTTTTCCCCCAGCGCTTTTGCCCAAATACGCCATAACTTCATCGATCCAATCCTCCTTGATTGCTCATGACTGACTGGTTCAGAAGAGGGCTTCTGCGCCCTATCCAGTTAATCAGATATAGCGTTATTCCACCGTCACGCTTTTAGCCAAATTACGAGGCTTATCAACATCGGTGCCCCTCGCGACGGCCACATGATAGGACAGCAACTGCAAAGCGATGGTGAATACCACCGGGCCGGCAAGCGCACTGCAATCGGGCATTTCGAGCACCTGGCAATCGGGAGCTGACTCATAACCGGCGTTGGCGCTCGCGAAAACAAACAGCTGTCCGCCCCGCGCCCGCACTTCTTCCAAATTGGAGCGCAACTTTTCCATCAGTCGGTCATCAGGTGCCACGGCGACCACCGGCATATCATCATCGACCAGCGCCAAAGGTCCGTGCTTCAACTCACCCGCGGGGTAAGCCTCCGCATGGATATAGGAAATCTCTTTGAGCTTGAGGGCCCCCTCCATGGCAATGGGGTAATAAATACCCCGACCCAAAAAGAGCGCGTGGTGTTTGTTCGTAAAATGATGAGACAGCGCCTTGATGCGAGCGTCGTAGTCGAGCACCGCCTCGGCAGCGTCGGCCATCTCTTCGAGAGAGGCGGCCACCTCACTCTCCGATAGCGCCCCTTGGGCGTGATGGCGGGTAAGACACAGGGTGAGATTCAGTAATGCGGCCAGCTGGGTGGTAAAGGCCTTGGTCGATGCCACCCCGATCTCAATGCCGGCCTGTGTGAGATAGACCAGCTCGCTGGCGCGCACCATCGCGCTGTGGTCCACGTTACAAATCGCCAGGCGAGCGAGCACCCGCTCCGAATCTACGTGTTCAAGGGCCGCCAACGTGTCAGCGGTTTCCCCCGATTGCGAGATACCCACCACCAGCGTATTGGGCAGGGTCACCGAGTCGCGGTAGCGATACTCCGAAGCGACCTCCACCTGGCACGGCAGCCCTGCCAGTGCCTCAATCCAGTGTCGGGCAACCAGCCCAGCGTGATAACTCGTGCCACAGGCGAGAATCTGTACGGCAGCCACCTGCGGAAACACCTGTGCCGCCGCGGGCCCGAAAGCCTCATCTGTCACGGAACCCTGTCTGACCGTATCGCGCAGGCGCGCGGGCTGCTCAAATATCTCTTTCAGCATGAAGTGCTGGTGATCGCCTAGGCCCTCGTCTTCATCCTGAAGTGCCAGCCGGGTGGGAGATCTGTCAGCGACCTGCCCCTTGCCATCCAGAATGCGGTAGCCGTCGGCGTTGAGCTCTGCGAGATCACCATCCTCCAGATAGATAAACGTGTCTGTCACAGAGCGGAGTGCCCGGGTATCGGACCCGGCAAAGTTTTCACCAATGCCAATACCGAGTACCAGTGGACTGCCGTGCCTCGCTACGACGATGTTATCCGGTGCCTCGCGGTCAACGATGGCCAGCGCATAGGCACCCTCGAGCTGCGGTAAGACGTGCTGTACGGCGTCAAGCAGGGTTTTGCCCGAGGCCACCGCCAATTCGATAAGGTGGGCCACCACCTCGGTGTCAGTGTCGGAAATACAAGTCCGGCCCTCGCTGGCTAATTGTTCACGAAGCGCGCTGTGATTTTCGATAATGCCGTTGTGGACGACCGCGATGCGCTCGTTAATGATATGCGGGTGAGCATTAATGACAGATGGCTCGCCATGGGTCGCCCAACGTGTGTGGGCGATCCCTGTGCCACCCTGAATCGGTGCCCCAAGCTGAGCCTCTTCCAGCGCTGCGACGCGGCCCAGGCACTTATGGCTGGACAGGTGTCCGTCACGATCGATCAGCGCGAATCCAGCGGAGTCGTAACCGCGATACTCGAGCCTGCGCAGGCCCTCGAGCAGGATCTCTGTGCAGTCCCGCCGCGCAGCGACGGCCACGATGCCACACATCAGTCGCTGTCCCCTGGTTTCTCCGGGCGTTGCCAACCATCAACATTGCGCTGCCTACCCCTGGCCACCGCCAGTTGGTTGGCTTTAACGTCATCCGTGACAGTAGACCCTGCGGCGACAAAACCACCGGACTCAATCACGAGGGGGGCCACCAGAGTACTGTTCGAGCCCACGAAGACGCCTTCACCGAGTGTGGTGCGGTGCTTGTTGGCACCGTCGTAGTTACAGGTAATGGTGCCGGCACCCACATTGCTCTGACTGCCAATATCCGCGTCACCTAGATACGCCAGATGGTTGGCCTTCGCGGCCCTACCGAGCCGCGCATTTTTCACTTCGACAAAGTTACCCACCTTGGCCTGCTCGCCAATCACGGTGCCGGGACGAAGGCGCGCATAGGGGCCAACGACCGCGTCCGAGAGCACTTCGGCGCCTTCAATATGGGTGAAGGGCAAAATGCGGGCGCCCGCGCGGATCTGTGCATCGCGCACAATGCAATTTGCGCCGATCGATACGCCGTCACCCAACGACACGTTACCTTCAATTACCACGTTCACGTCGATACGAACATCGCGTCCACATTCGAGACGGCCGCGGATATCGAGCCGCGAACGATCGCTGACCAGCACGCCACCCGTCATGAGTTGATCAGCCAGTGCAAGCTGATGCTGACGCTCAAGCTCCTCCAGCTGTTGCGGAGTGTTCACACCCCGGATGTCAAAGTCGTTGTCGGAACAGACCACTGTTACCGGCATATCATCCTCCCGAGCTAGCCCGAGCACATCGGGCAGATAGTACTCTGATTGGGCATTACGATTATCCACTCGATTCAGCCATGCGCTCAGCTGCTCGGCGTTGGCCGCCAACACCCCCGTGTTAATTTCCTGCACAGATCGTTGCTCAGGAGTGGCGTCTTTTTCCTCGACCACGCCGACAAAGGCACCGTGGTCATCGCGCACAACCCGACCATAGCCCGTTGGGTTGTTGAGCATGGCAGATAGCATGGCGATACCGTCATCGGCTGCGGAGACGACATCTTGCAGGGCTTCATTCGTAATTAATGGGACATCACCGAATAGCACGAGCACCGTGCTGGCGGGGTCGCAGGCACCGATCGCCTGTTGCACCGCATGGCCCGTGCCCAGCTGTTCAGCCTGCAAGTGGCATTGCACATCGGGCGCACTCACCGTCGCCTCTACCGCTTCGGCGCCATGACCCACGACCACGTGGATGCGCTCTGCACGGAGCGCTCGGGCGGTTTGCAGCACATGCGCCACCAGCGGCTGACCCGCGAGGGTATGGAGCACTTTAGGGAGCGAGGATTGCATCCGGCTACCTTGGCCAGCGGCCAAAATGATCACTTCCAGCATGCAGGTGTCCGCTCAGGCGGCTAGGGAACGCACATCATTGACAACCGCAGGCAGTTTGCAAGCGCAGGTGGGAAGATGCGCAAACAAACACCAAAAAAAGAGCTATTTGCGGCGGTTTGGTGGGCTTAACCGCGACCGGCGCGATTTTTGAGTTTGCGGAGTGCAGCCAGCTGTGCGGTGGCCTCGGCAAGCTGAGCTGAGGCCCGACCGTAGTCGATCTCGCCCTGTTGGTTAGCCAGCGCGTCCTCCGCGTCCTTGCGCGCGGTCTCGGCTGCGGCCTCATCGATGTCATCGGCCCGCACCGCCGTATCGGCCAGCACGGTGACGACGTCTCCCTGCACCTCAAGGAAGCCGCCTGAGGCATAGTAGACCTGCTCTTCTCCACCCTGCTCTACAACCCGGATAGGGCCAGGGATCAAGCGCGTCAGCAGCGCCGCGTGCCCGAAACACACACCGAGCTCTCCCTCGACGCCGGTGGCGACCAGCAGCTCGACAGCACCCGAGTAAATCTGGGCCTCTGCGCTGACAATGTCACACTGTAAGGTCGTTGCCATCAATCAATCCCCCGCCAACTTCACAGCTTGGCGGCTTTCTCCACCGCCTGCTCAATGGAGCCAACCATGTAGAAGGCCTGCTCTGGAAGGTGGTCGTATTCACCCGCAAGAATGCCGTTGAAGCCGGCAATAGTGTCCTTGAGCGATACATAAATACCTGGCGAGCCAGTGAAGACCTCCGCCACATGGAAAGGCTGTGACAGGAATCGCTCAATCTTTCGCGCACGCGACACGATCAGTTTGTCTTCCTCCGACAGCTCGTCCATACCCAAAATCGCGATAATATCCTTCAGCTCTTTGTAGCGCTGCAACACCGACTGGACTCCCCGAGCAGCATCGTAGTGCTCCTGACCGATGATCAGCGGGTCCAATTGGCGTGAAGTCGAGTCGAGCGGATCCACCGCTGGATAAATACCCTTTGCGGCGATGTCACGACTGAGTACGACGGTTGAATCTAAGTGGGCGAAGGTTGTCGCCGGTGACGGGTCGGTCAGGTCATCTGCCGGTACATAGACCGCCTGAATCGAGGTAATCGACCCGGTCTTGGTGGACGTAATGCGCTCCTGAAGTACGCCCATTTCTTCGGCCAAGGTCGGCTGGTAGCCCACCGCCGAGGGCATTCGGCCGAGCAGCGCTGATACCT
>JAAEZV010000145.1 GCA_018222695.1 Gammaproteobacteria bacterium | reverse complement strand
TCCATGAGCAGACGCCGATAGGATCCAGTCTCCAGTGAGCGCCCGCGAATGACGTTGGGGGTCTCGATGATCGTATCGCCGATGACCAGCAGCACATCCCGGGGGCAGTAGTTGTAGTAGCCCTCAGTTTCCCACTGCACTGTGCTGATCGTCTGCTCGTGGGGCCAGGTGTCAGGCCTGCGCACGGCGACGCCACGGGCCTCCAACGCATCGACGAAGCCCTGCAGGTCCTCTTCGGTTTCCTCAACAATCTGATCCGGAAAGGCCCCCTGGGGAATGTCCGCGAGATCGCGATCCGGATATTCGGCCAGGCGGGTGCTGGGGTCGGCATAGGGAAAGCGGGCGCCGAGGGGGTTACCCACAATGACTTCCTCGAGTGGATCCCACTCATTACAACTCCAGACTTGGGACATTTATTGCTACTCGTCTGTCTAAAACTGGACCGCTAGTCGCTTTCGGCCGATACAACGAAAAAGGGCCGCCCAGAGGCGGCCCCACAGAAAATCAGATTAGAGAATCAGATCTCGTCGCTTTCCCACAGCATGCTGCCGTGGCAGGTCATCGTCTCGCGCTCCATCTGTGCGACGTCAGAGGAGGGGTAGGCATCCCACCATTGACCGAAGTCACCAAATGACTCCCAAGAAACCGCGAGCAGGACGTCGGTTCCGTCGCCATCAGCACCTACTGAGACAGGGAACATGGTGTAAACATCCATGCCGTCACCGCCGGGCAGTTCGCCAGCGGCTTTTTTCCACTTGCCTGCCTGCTCCATCACATCTTCTTCTGAGACATCGCCGTTGATGTTGCACTTCCACATCTGTACGGGGTCACCCGCTGACGCGAAGGGTGAAACCAGCATCAGGGCGGCAACTGCACTTACAAAACCTTTGAGTTTCATGGGATCTCCTTAATTGACCTCAGCGGCAACCTAACAATTCGTTGTCACCAGTGCAAATCACAGGGTTCGGTCTGTCACCTATTGCTAATTCGTCCTGACAGCGAATAGGCCGGTTCAGCGGCCTCGCGTCGACGCACTAGCTTCTGTTTGCGAGAGCAGATCCGAGCAGACGTCCGAAAGTGATGGCGGGCGTCACGAGCATGCCATTGGTGTAAGCGGCACCCGAGGTGGCGCCCGCGCCGATGACTTCGCCGATGGCATAGAGGTTGGCAATGGCCTCTCGCTGCGGGTCCAGCACCTGAAAACGGGTATTCACACTGAGCCCGGCAAAGGAGACCAGTGTCCAGCCCTGCATGGCGATGGCATAGAAGGGTGGAGTGGCGATTTCGGCGGGCCGGTATGTTCTGCCAAAGCGATCGGGTTGAGCCCCTTGGAGACGGCGATTGTAGTCGGCGATATTCTGTCGAAGAGAGGTTGGATTGATGCCTGCGCGAAACGCGAGCTCCTCAAGACTCATGGCGCGACTGAACATTGGATGGGTCTGATATTCGGTGGCGAGTCGATCGCGACTCCAGTCAGGGATGATGGGTTCGGACTTTGCCAGCATGTCAGCATCAAAGATGGCCCAGTGCCGGTGACCCGGTTGTCGATAGATGCCCCGTTCTATTTGGTGCACGCTTGGATGATCTTCCCGAACGAATCGCTCGCCATGCGCGTTAACCAAAATCTCCCAAGGTTGCCGCACCATTGGGTGCAAAGGCGCCCAGGCATACATTTGGGCTGGATATTGCCAGGCATCAGGTACCAGCCCCGGTAAGCTCGCATATTTCTCGCCACCGACGATGGCGGCGCCGGCTGACATACCCAAGATCAGGCCGTCGCCCTGTGAGGTGGGGTAGGCGGTTTTGGCGTAGAGCGGCACACCATGAAGATCCTCGAAGAGCCTGGGATTTGCCGCACACCCGCCGGAGGCGAGCACAATATGAGACCCCTTAAAATCCTGCGTACCACTCGGCCCGGTGGCCGTCACGCCAACGACCTTACCCGGCCGCTCCTGAATCAAACCCTGTACTGCAGTGCCTGTCAGTAGCGTGACCTGCTGTCGAGCGATAGCCGCTTCAAGCGACGGAAGGAAAGCGTCCAGTATCGACAGGCCGCTCTTAACCCCCTGCTGGTAACGCCGAGCGGTGAAGTGATCATGGCCGATGCCGGTGACCGGGTGTCCCGCCATTACCTCGAAACCCTGATCGGCCAGCCAATTGATGGTGTCCCCCGCGTGATCAACGGTGAGTCGGGTTAGTGCCGGGTCAGCCGTGTTCTCGTTAATTCGCATGCAGTCGTCGAAATGGGCGTCTGGGCTGTCAGTGATACCGAGGCGCTTTTGAAACACGGTGCCTGCTCCGGCGATTTGACCGGTCGACCAAAACAGGGTGCCGCCCAGAGCAGGGCTTTTTTCGATGAGTAATACCCGCGCGCCGTTCATTGCCGCGAATAAGGCGCAGGGGATACCAGCGGTCCCACCCCCCACAACGATGACATCGTAGTGAATCGACGGATCTGCCCGGGTGGTATCGCTTCGTGCGATGGACAGCGAAGCTGCGGCCGCGAGAAGGGTCCGTCGGTTGAGATGATGCATGTCAGACTGCTCCCTTTACACCCTCTACTGCACCTTCACGAGGCGCCCGGGCCTCGTTTTTTCAATCGGGTCTGGCCTTGATGCGCAGAAAGCGTCGCGTCCAGACTGACTGGAAAATGGGGTCCAGCCAACGGTAGAGGCGCCCCGAGACCACCACCGGTTTTCCTGCTTCAACGCCCCTGATCGCATCGCGGACCACAACGTCGGCGTTGTACCAGAGCCACTTTGCCATGCTGTTTTTCATATCCATCAGACCTGCTGTCTCGTGAAAATCGGTGTGTGTGAAGCCAGGACACAGCGCCGAGACATGAACGCCCTGCGCGGCGACCGTCAGATTCAGCTCCTCGGAGAGCGCCACCAAATAGGCTTTTGCTGGCCCGTAATTACAACCCCCGGAGCGTGGTACGCGTGCGGCTACAGACGCCACATTGATGACGCGCCCGTAACCCCGTTCCGCCATACCCGGAATCATGCGGTGACACAGATCCGCTACCGATAACATCATGAGCTGGAAGAAAGTCTGTTGCGCCGCCCAATCGCGATCTTTCAGTAAATCCGGACCGGCGACGCCGGCATTGTTAATGAGCCAGCTGACTTGCCAGCCAGCAGACACGCAGGCGCTGCTGATCTGAGCGCCCGCACCCGACTCGTTTAGATCTGCAACAATCAGTTGGCAGTCGACACCATAGGCCGCGCGAAGTTCGCCAGCGATGGCGCTCAGCCGATCCTCCCGCCGAGCAACCAAAATGAGATTGTGTCCGGCTGCCGCCAGTTGTCGTGCAAACTCGGCGCCCAATCCGGCCGAGGCGCCTGTGATCAGTGCGTAGTCATCGCGTTGTTTAGTGTTGTTCATGGTTACTCACGTGGATGCTGAACAGTATGCTGAGTCCTGTGGATTTCGTGTTGGGCGTTCAGAGTGTCATCGACCAGCTGTGGAGTCGGATTTTCCAGGCGCCGCTGTCGTCCTTGGCCACCACGTCGATGTAGTGAGAGGTGGTCGACTCTCCTTGTAGTGCACCTTCGGGCAGATCGGCATCTGCACTGGCATCAACGATGCGACGAATCGTGTAGTCGTACTCAACAACCGCTGCGTCGCCCATCATGGTGATGCTGTGCGGGGTATCGATGGTGATTTCGTAGCGCGCTGTCTCAAAGACCGGCCCCAGAAACTCGCGATAATTGCCCCGCCCGTCCAGGCCCGGTACGCCCGGGGGCCGCAGGCTGACGTCAGGGTGCAGGCCCCCTACGTACCCGTCAATGTCACTGCCTTCCACTGCGCGGATCCATCCCTGATAGAGCGCCAGAATTTCTTCATGATCGTCTTGATAGTCGCCGCCAGCATGGCCAACCGGTGAGAGGAGCCACGTGATGGCGAAGAGGGCGGCGACAATCTGGGTTCTGATGGCAGACATAGTGTTGTTCTTCCTTGTTATGGGTTTTGTAAAGCACACTGCAACTGTTCTTGATTGTGTTGACATCGGGTCGGGTGCGCAAGTGAGATGGGTCAGGCGGATAAACCCAGTGTCTGCAAGTAAGCCGCGGCACTCACGTCCCGATGATAGGCGCTGACCGCCTCAGTCAGCATCTGTGACTGGGGAGGCTTTGCCAGCACCGACAGCAGGGCGTTAGCGAGGGTTTCACTGTCGCCCATTGCCACCAGAGGTGCGACGCGACCGGCGTCGAGCAGTTCCCGAGGCCCGCTCGGGCAATCTGTACTGACTACTGGAATGCCCAGCGCCATGGCCTCGGTCAGGGTATTGGGGGAGCCCTCCCAGCGCGACGACAGGGCAAAAACTGCAGCCCTGCTCATCCACGCCCAGGGATTGCTTTGAAAGCCGGGCAGTGCGATGTGCTCATCAACACCCAGTGCGGTGGCCTGAGCCATCAGCTCACTGCGAAGTCCGCCGTCGCCTAAGATGATCAACCGGGCCTCCTGCTGCGATCGGACTTTGGCAAATGCTGAGATCAGCGTCGCGAAATCTTTCTGTTCGGTCAGGCGGCCGACACCCATGATCACGGGGACAGGGTTATCCGGGGATAACCACGGGTGTTCGACCGGCTCGGTGGCGGCCATGAGCATATCGGGGGTAATGGTGGGATTGCGCACCACCGTGACACGGGATTCGTTCATGCCGGTAATGTCGAGCACGTCTTCTGCTACGCCCTGCGAGACTGCGATCAGTTTCTCGAGTTTGGGGTAGTGCTTGCGCATCGCTCGGTACCAGCGCTGGCGTCGCCGTGATGACTTATTTGCCAGCGCCGCCGAGACGGTCGTGCCAATGCGGCCTGAGATGGGCGTGTCTGTTCTCGCGAGCTGCTTTGCTCTCAGGGCAGCCAGAATGCCGCGGTGTTTAATGGCAAGGAGCGCGTCGGGGCGCTCCCGTTTGAGATAGCGTGCGACCTCCCAAACGCTGGTCAGCGAATGCCGAGCCCGCAACGAAATGATATTGGCTGAGTCAGGGAGGCTGTCCACATAGGGTCCCTGAGCCTTGATC
>JAAEZV010000144.1:3190-5051 GCA_018222695.1 Gammaproteobacteria bacterium | reverse complement strand
TAGCGGACTAGCGGACTAGCGGACTAGCGGACTAGCGGACTAGCGGACTAGCGGAAGCATACTGACGGTATTGTCATCCGCCATGCCGAATGACCGAATCCAGATTCAGATCTCAGTCTCCATTCGAAGAAACGCTCAGGGAGCAGTCCTAAGTATTCACAGTGAGGTCGGCTCCGTTTATCTCACGGCTAAAAAAAACCCGGGTTTTGACCCGGGTTTTCTATCCAACCAGTTTTAGAAATTAAACTGAATGGTGGCGCCAATCTGTCGACCACGCGGCAGGGTAATGCCAAAGCCGCGCGGGAAGATTGGCCCGCCACCGATGTTGCTGCCGGAGCGCGCAAAGAAGGGACCGCAGTTGGCTTCCGGGTCAAACGCTGGGCTACCTGTTACAGAGCATGGTGGGCCACCCACCGTGGTGTAACCACGGCTGTCGACGTAGCGCAGGATATCCATCGCGGTATCGTCGTCAGTCAGGTTCTTGCCCCAGACCGTGACCGCCCAGCGATCGGTGCGGTAACCCGCCTGAGCACCCACCGTGGTGCGACTGCCAGTCTGGGCAAAATTATGCACCTGCGCATACTTCGAACCCTCGTAACGAATATCGCCGCCCACGAACCACTCTCCCGCACCCATGGCAAATCGATACATGGTGCGCAGTGAGGCTTGATGCTTGGGCGAGCGCGGCGTCTGATTACCTTCAACCGAACCATTGGCCTGAATGCAATCGTAGTAATCCTCAGCAGTGCTGTTACAGCCGATCAAAATCGCTTGGTCCGCTGTCGTGTACTCATCAATTTCTGAATTGATGTAAGAGTAGTTCGCCGTCATGTCCCAATTTGGCGTGATCATCATGCTGAGCTCTGTCTCGAATCCAGTGACCGAAGTTTCACCCACATTGTCGATAAACGACGTCAACGTGCCGTCAGGGCGCTGGGCGTTAAAGGTTAGCTGCTGATCTGTCCAGTCGATGAGAAACAGCGCCGAGTTCCATGTACCGCGGCCACCGAAGATGCGCTTCTTGACACCCACCTCAAAGTTCCAAGCCTCTTCTTCGTCGTAAGAGACTTGATCGGTACCGGGGTCATTAAATCCACCCGGCTTGGTGCCTTTGGCGACGTTGCCGTAGATCGTCGTGCTGTCACTTGGCACCCAGGTCAACGTGAAGCGTGGTGTGAAGCTGTCAAACTCTTCTTCGAATTTATCGCCAGTTGTAAAAGCGTAGTTAAGATACTCCGCTTCGATCTTATCGGTAGCTTGTCTCACCTCGATCGTACCCGTCAGTGAGTCAGTGAAATCGAATTCGACGCTACCGAATATCGCGGTGTTTTCTGTATTTCGCACTTCCGGGTAGCTGTTTGGTCGCTGCTCGGACTGCGCCGGATCTAACAGAAAATCGAAAGACGTCAGGGGCGCGATACGATCATCAACTGTCTGTTTGAACTCCGAGTCATACCAGTAGGCGCCGATCGACCAGCGCAGGCGCTGATCCGCCGAAGAACTCAGACGAAGCTCCTGCGAGAAAGTCTCGGTCTCTTCGGCTTGAACACGCCAAAACGAGCCAGCCAGATCAAAGAAAGGCGGCGCATAGAAAGGAGCCAGATAAGTCAGTGGATCATATCCACCGTACGAGACATCGATGTTGCGGTCCGTCTCAGTCTCTTGGTAGCCAGTAATGCTGGAGATGGTCCAGCCATTACCCAGCTCCCAATCCATATTCAGCGAGGTACGCAACACATCACGCTCAATACCCGGATTGGGCAAAAAGTCAGTGCGTAAAGTGACCTCATCATTAGTCTTGACCGTGCCACAGTAGTAACCGCGGGCTGATGGCCGCGACGCGTCGGGGGTGAGGCAGTTG
>JAAEZV010000144.1:0-3180 GCA_018222695.1 Gammaproteobacteria bacterium | reverse complement strand
GTTGTACTCCGCACCCTGCAACCAGATTGCAATGTGGTCGTCGTCATCTTCCTGTGCTGTCACCCGCAGGGAGGCCTCAAAAGAATCGCTTGGCGTCCAGAGTAGTTTGCCCGTGAAGGTGGTGGTCTCTTCTCCACCGACCTCATCACCACCGATCGTGTTGTTGTACTCGCCACCGTACTCACTGAAACCTGCTCCGAGGTAGAAGTACAGTGAGTCCTGCACAATCGGGCCACTGATGTAGGCGTTTGTATTGGTAGTGTCATGCTCCGCTACCGTCACGGTAACCTGGCCTTCCAGTTCGTTGGTCGGGCGCCGGGTCACGTAGTTGATGGCGCCTGAGAACGTGGCAC
Source organism: Gammaproteobacteria bacterium (assembly GCA_018222695.1). Taxonomy (GTDB): domain Bacteria; phylum Pseudomonadota; class Gammaproteobacteria; order Pseudomonadales; family Halieaceae; genus Luminiphilus. The sequence goes on along the minus strand of JAAEZV010000144.1, from coordinate 2,827 downwards.
GACCATAAAGTGCCGCCTGCGGGCCTTTGATGACCTCAACCCGCTCGAGCATCTGCAATTCTGTTGACGCGATCGTGCCGGGAACATATACGCCGTCGATGAAGAAAGACGCGTTTGGCGCGCCCAGAATGTTGGACATGCCCCGAACCACCGGGCGATCAGAGTCACGGCCGAAGGAATTCACGAAGGAGAAACCCGGCGTAAAGCCCGCTATGTCTTCTGGGGAAAACATCCGGTAATCCTGAAGCGTCGTTGCGTTAAAAGCCGTGACCGAAAGCGGCACTTCTTGCAGATTTTCCTCACGCTTTCTCGCGGTGACGATGACCTCTTCAAGGTCCATTTCGTCATCTTGCGACCAGGCCACAGGCATCTGCGCCGTTGCTGCGATGGACATCGCCACTGCAAAGGTCAGTGGGTTTTTCATTAGTTTTTGCATGGGTAAGGCTCCCCTTTTGTTAGCGAGGGCTCGACCGCTCAGCCCCAGAAAAGCTTTTAGTTATATCTTTAGGTCTTTTGATAGCGGTTGCCAGAGACAATGTCAAGGCATACAGGGGCTGGCGGGGCTAATTACCTGCGTTTTCAGGCTCTTGGACGGCGTTGGGCACGGGGTCAGGCAACCTGAATTGCAGTGCCAAGACCACCTTCAGGGTGTTGGTAATCGCCGGAATGACCGCCATGGAGAGAGTGATGGCCAGCAATGCCGACTCCGGCTGGGTTGCGGTACGCGGCAGCCCAGGCACAAAACCCATGGTGGATAATAAGACCCCGAGCGTCAGCGGCGCCGTGGCAAAGGCCAGTTTCTCAACAAAACTGTAAAGCCCGGCATAGAGCCCTTCCCGACGCAGCCCGGTCTTTCGGTAGTCGTATTCCATGACATCGGGCAACAGGCTCTGACCCATCAGCAACATACCTCCATTGCTAACGGCCAACACAAACGCCCGCAACATATAGAGCCCAATCGGCTCGCCGGGGCCCGACAGTAGCCAGGTCAGATTGACGCAGGCGGCCAGCGCGGCAGATAGTGCCAATGTATGCGCTTTACTGAGTCGCTTTGAAATCAGCACCCAGGGTGTGATCGCCGTTAGCGTGCCGACCATATAGGCGAGGCCATACCAGAGCATGATCGCTTCGGACTGCTGCATCACCTGCCGGACGAAGAAGATATTGGTGGCCACGGTGGCGGATAGCGCATATAGGCCCAGATATTTGATGCCGAGCAGGATGAGAAAGGGTCGGTTGCTCAGCGCCGAGCGCGCCTGTTCTTTGAAAGGCACACTCAGTCGCGTCCGCTCGGTCGCCCCCGCGTCCCGCGTCGCTATAAAGCAGGCGATAGACGCGACCAGAATAATCGCCGCGGTGATGAGCGACATCAAGGAAAACGCTTCGATCTCTGGGACCCCCATCGTGTCGCGTGCGTAAGCCACCAGCCGCGGGGCGAGAGCAATCCCAACAAAGGTCCCCACCGCAATCCAGGCGACCCGAAACGACATGAGCTTGGAGCGTTCGTAAGGATCTTGCACCATCTCAGCGGGCATCGACATATACGGCACGTTGAAAACCGTATAGGCCGTTGCGGCCACCAGCAGCATGACAAGGATCCAGACCTGCGTGGGCACAAAGGTCACGGTATGCACCGAGAACAGACCGATGACGCTCAGTGCCGCCAGAATGCCACCCACCAGAAGATAAGGCCTGCGGCGCCCCCAACGACTGTTGGTGCGGTCACTGATGATCCCCATTAAAGGGTCGGTCACACCGTCATAGATCTTGGAGATAAAGACCAGACTGCCGGCCACTGCAGGGGCAACGCCCACCGCACTGATCAGATAGACCATGAGCATCGCTGTCTGGGTATTGAGCAGGCTCGACATCGCCAAGGTGCCGAGACTCCAGCCGAAATAGAGCCGCATTGGGCTACGTGCCTCGCTCACGCGTCGCCCGACTGACTACTCATCTGTTCCAAGGGCTCCAGCAAGCGGTTCACCCAATCGGCGCGCTCCAGATCAAATTGCTCATCGGGCACGAACGCCTCGAGCGCCTCCGCTGTGGGCACGGTGCCCTCCTCGCACAAAGCGATCAGTGCGTGAAGCTGCTCACGTGTCGCCGCAAGCTCCTCGCCCAGTATCAGCACCATCTGGTAAAGCGCCTGCATCGCCGGATCGTCAAAGTAGGCGGGTTTGTCTGCCGGTTGGGCGCCGGACTTCATGACTTACGCGCACCCACCATGTACCACACCAACGGGCCGTCAATCTGCGGCTGGTAGGACTCAAAGACGTCCTGGTCGGAAAAGCCCGCGGAGATCAGCGCATCGGGCACCGATGTCTCGGCAAAGGATTGCCAGAACGGCTCATCGTTGTGGGCCACCTGCCAGTTCGACAACCACTGCTGAAAGGCGGGGGGGTCGGGGCGTTGTGTGGGCACATCCTGGTGGACAACCAGACCGCCGGGCTTGAGCAGCCGAAAACTCTCATGCATGACCGCCTTCAGCATCTCGCGCGGTATCTCGTGGAGCAAAATATTGCTCACCACCAGATCGAAGGACGCATCGGGGAAGCCGGTGGCACTCGCGCAGGCCTGCTTGAAGTGAATGGGCAGACCCAATGCCTCGGCGCGGGGATGGGCATAGCGCAGAAGCCCCGCGCCCAAATCGACGCCGTGAATCTCTGCGTCGGGAAATCCGACGACATAATTGCCGGTCTGGCCGCCGTAACCGCAACCCAGATCGACGACCCGCTGAGGAGAGAATCCGGGAAAGGTCGTGTCGATGAATCTCAGCACGGCCTGGCCTTTACTGTCCTTGGCACCGGTGCCTGCGCCCCGGCTGTAG
>JAAEZV010000143.1 GCA_018222695.1 Gammaproteobacteria bacterium | reverse complement strand
CCCGCATAGAAAAGGGATAGTCCCGGGATCGTCATGAACAGGACCAGCGCGGTCGAAGTCAGCATCCAAGCCGTATCAGCACCTGAAAAATCGTCTGCTAACGCAGGGCTGCTGATCATTAGAGGCAGGGTCAGAGCAATAAAGATTCGGCTGGCGTGTCCAGACATCGGTATTTTTCCTTGAGCGGTACTTTGGGTTCTAAACTGCTGAGTGTGCCACACGTCGATGCTCAAGCCCACCGGGGGTGCGCGCTGGACTCATTGAGAATCTCTGCACGCAGGAGATTATTCTCCGCCTTCTCTCAGAACATGACCCGCCACATGCACAAACTTCTTTGCCTGATCATCGCGCTGACCCCCGCTCTGGGCGTTCATGCTGAAACCGCGGCGAGCAGCCGCAATCTGATTCTCATCATTGGAGACGGATTCGACGATCAACATGTCACCATGGGCCGTAATTACCTGGTCGGCATGAGCGGCAAACTCACCCTGGATGCGATGCCGTATCGGGCCTCGGTACAAGTGGAAACTGTGTCCGAGCAGGGGCAACCGCTTTACGTCGCCGATTCCGCCAATACTGCGACCTCTCTGGCGACCGGCGGCATCACGCAGATCGGCCGCATTGCGACCGACATTGAGGACAACGACCTGACCACCATTGCAGAACGGGCGCTGGACAATGGCTTCCGGGTCGGACTGGTCACCACGTCGTCACTGACCGACGCGACGCCCGCTTCTTTCCTCGCGCATGTCTCGGCGAGAAGCTGTGAAGGCCCCGAGGAAGTACTGGGCAGCACCTATTACGGCATACCGCAGCCTGCCTGCCTTGATGACGCCCGCGACAACGGTGGCCCAGGCTCCATTATCGAACAGCTGGTCAACAGTGGCGCTCAGGTGCTGCTGGGCGGGGGCACCAAATTTCTGGAGCAAACCACCATCGATGGTGAGACCGTTGCCGCAATGGCGACTGGACAGGGCTATCGCATTCTGGGTCGCGAAACTGACTTGGGCTCAGTACCCCCGGGTAGACCGATCTTGGGAACCTTTGATGAGGAGACGCTGGAAGTCCGGTGGCGAGGCACTGATGCGCGGGTTGGCGAGGAGACCGAAACGAGCTGGCTACATCACCTATCGGATTACCTCGGCGACGCTGAGGAGCCTGAACCCATGTCTTGCGAGCCCAATCCCGACTATGAGGGAACGCCCGCCCTGGCGAGCATGACAGACCTAGCACTGCGACACCTATCTCAGGACAACGATCGTGGCTTCTTTTTGATGATCGAGTCAGCCTCGATCGACAAGCAATCCCACAAGCGCAATCCCTGCGGCTCAATTGGCGAGATTGAGCAACTTGAGGAGTCTCTTGCGCTGGCGCTCTCCTTCGCAGGGCAGCATCCGGATACCGCAATCCTCGTCACAGCAGACCATGCGCAGGCCGCGCAGATCCTGCCCGAGCCCAGTCTTTATTCGAGTTATCCGATCCCCATTTACTCGCCCGGTCTCATAGCACGTATTGCTACCCCCGAAGGCGGCATGATGCGAATCAACTACGCGACCAATAATGGTTTCAGTGAGGAGCACACTGGCGCCAACATACCTTTATTTGCCAACGACGTCGCAGCTCCATGGCTGGGTCCATTTCTCAGGCAACGTGAGGTGCACGATGCCATGAGCGCGTTTCTGTTGGGCACCCGAGAGATCAATACTGAGTGACCACAGCGCGGCGACTCAATTAACCAAGATTGGGGGATGAGAACGTGAGGGTGTTGACGCGCTGAGGACCGGTTGAGCGCGCCTCAGCACTCAGCTCAGGCTCGACCTCACAGATTCACCCAAGTATTCAGTGCGCGCAGCCTGAACGAGACGCCGTTCACCCGCAAAATCACGCTATCCACCAGAATATCTTCCACCGTAATAGCACCCGTCCGCTGACCCGGTCGCAAGCGCTGTCCGTTCAGTTCGACCAACGGCGCGGCGCCATCAGCATAAATGTGTTCCGTGTAGACGATCGTTGGGATCTGGTCTTTCTGCTGCTGCGACAGATTTTCCAGGAGCACTGCCGGGTGAGGAACAAGACTCGGCTCACCCACCTCGCGCGCGGCGCGCTCGATCGCCGCCACCAAATCGATCGGCGGTGCGATTGAGGGAGAACTGGAGGAAGAAGTGGCGGGAGCCGATTCAATCAGCTTGGGCGCATCCAACCCTTCTGCGGCCGAGATTGGCGCGCCAGATGGGTCAGTCCCTTGACCTTCTGCTGCCCCGAGAGAGGCTGCATCGGACCACATTTGCTGGTGCAGCGCCGCTATTCGCTCATTCTCAGCCCCAGCCACATCGGATCCGGCGTTATTTTGTGGGGCCGCGACGGGTGATGTATCGGCTGCTGATGCGAGTGGAGTGGATGGCGATAGCTCAGGTCCGTGCGTAGAGGACATACCGTCATCGCGCAGTAGTTCTGACGAGGTACCGCTATCACCCGGTGACGGCGAGCCGGGGATCGGGGACACAACCTGTTCTGTATCCATGGGATCAGTTGCACCACCTCGCATCATCCAACCTGCGGCAATACCCAGCCCGGCACAGACCAATACGACGACTCCCAACCATTTTTTACCCAATCCCCCACCCTGCTCCGCTGGCAAGGGCGGCTGCGGGCTGCCAGCGACGCCCCCACCCTCTGAGCGCCGCAATGCGTCGAGGATCAAAGACATGCGGACACCTCCCCCATTGTCTGAACTCTCTCAAAGGTCATGGCCAGCGTGGGGCTGACACCCAGGGCGTCATTCAGCGCCTGCAGCGTCCTGACCCCAATCACACCGTCTACCTCTAGCCCCACAGATCGCTGAAACTGTTTTACCCGCTCGGTCAGCGCAGGCGTGAATACATCAAGCGGGGGTGGCGGCAAGCCATCCAGACGAGAGAAATCAGCGACGATCTGCGTCACAACGGATCCCTGATCGCCCTCGATTAAAGGCCCGACCCAGCCCTGAGGGCTGCTCCACAGGTAGCTCAACCCACCTCGCCAATATATTGCCAGTGACGCCAATGGCACTTGGCAGACGCCCTCACTCGCCCTTAAAAGCGCCACAGAGTCGCTCATGCTGACCAGCAAAACCTTCCCAGCGAATCCATCGGGCTGCCGAATATCGAGTATCGCAGGCCGGTTATTGGCTTGAACGGCGTTCCAGGTGTCTGCGTCGCTCCTCGCACACCGCAGACCGGCATCGGGCGCCTGCTCACAGAGACCCCCCGTCAGAGCTTGCCCGGACCACAACGACCACAGCGCGAGCTCAGCCTCTCCCGCATTGAGAATCCAGGGGTCGACCCGGGCAACCAAAACCTCTGCTGTCGCTCCAGGCTTTTGGTCCGCGACCAAAACCTGCTGGTCGGTCGATTCGATCGCCGGAGGGCGCACCGCGTGATCTCCCGCAGGACGCTCGGTCTTCCCAACCCACAACACAACTGCCACCGCCACAGCAGCTATAAGCAGGCCAAGCACTGTGCCGCGAATGGTCGCCTGGGCCACCCATGGCGTGGCACTTGCCGTTCCCACAGGACCCTGCGCGCCAAAGGTCTCCTTGGCGGCTTCTGCCACGAGATTCGGCGAGACGACAGCCTGATCACGACCATAGGCGCCCATCATTGCCCGATCGCATAAGAGATTGATCACCCGGGGCACACCCGCGCTCAGACGATAGATTTGACGCAGCGCTGCGCCACTGAAGATCTCTCGCCCGTCGTTTGCGCCCGCGACCTGCAGACGGTGACGGACATAGGTGCGCGTCTCCTGCTCGTCTAGCGGCGTCAAATCAAAGCGTGCGGTGATGCGCTGGTTGAGCTGCCTTAATTCAGGTCGCGCCAGCATGCTCGCAAGTTCAGGCTGCCCGGTGAGTATGATCTGCAGCAGCTTCTTCTCATCGGTTTCGAGATTGGTCAGCAAACGGATTTGCTCTAGCACTTCGAACCCGAGGTGCTGGGCCTCGTCAATCATCAGCACCGTGCGACGATCGGCCTGGTGATTGCATAGCAAGAATTGGTGCAGCGCGTCCGTGAGCACTTTGAGGCTGTCCGTGCCACTGGGATAGTCAATTTCCAATTCGTCGCACACCGTCGCCAGCAATTCGACCGCACTGAGCGCGGGATTCAGCACGATGGCGATGTCGGTATTAGCGGGTAATTGTTCAAGCAGACACCGGTTAAGGGTGGTCTTACCGGTACCCACTTCGCCAGTCAGCAGGATAAATCCACCCCCACTGCCTACGCCGTACAAAAGATGTGCGAGCGCGTCACGATGGCGCGCACTCATAAACAGATAGCGGGGATTAACCGCGATCGAAAAAGGAGCCTCAGCGAGCCCGAAGTATTGTTGATACATGGTGTTCGGTCTGATTCATTCAGCGGAGGTTGCGTGGCCCTTTATTGGCACATATCATGCCAAAACTTTTTCCAGTGCAACTTGCATTATGCGCGCTGGTAACCATGCTGCACAGCGTATTGATCGAGTGAATAGCGAGAGACAGTGACAGCCCCTTGTCTCACCCAAAGTTGAACGCTAGCGTCACGCACCATTCACATCTTTTGTTCAGGAGACAGAGTTAATGGCCTTGCCACCCGCATTACAGAACCGATTAAGACTGCCCGTCGTGGGAGCCCCTCTTTTCATCATCTCCAACCCCGATCTGGTGATAGCGCAATGCAAAGCAGGCGTTGTAGGCTCTTTCCCAGCGCTCAATGCACGCCCAGAACCCGTTCTGGAAGAATGGCTGGAGCGGATCACCTCTGAACTGGCAGCCTATGACGAAGCGAATCCGGATGCACCGTCGGCTCCCTTCGCAGTCAACCAGATCGTGCATGGCTCCAACGCGCGCCTCAAGCACGATATGGACATGTGCGTGAAGTACGAGGTGCCGATTGTCATTACCTCTCTGGGAGCAAAGGAATGGGTCAATGAGATGGTCCACAGCTACGGCGGCATCGTGCTCCATGATGTGATCAACAACCGCTTCGCCAAGAAGGCCATCGAAAAAGGTGCCGATGGGTTAATTGCCGTCGCCGCTGGCGCAGGCGGTCACGCTGGCA
>JAAEZV010000142.1 GCA_018222695.1 Gammaproteobacteria bacterium | reverse complement strand
CAATAAAGGGGAACACAATGAAAACGTTAATCAGCATCTTGGCATCCATGGCACTGGCCTTGGGCGCCACATTCGCCCATGCCGACGATCACGCTGCGCCGTCAGCACCCGTAGGTATGGTTTATGGACTTGATGTGTCTGACCCACAGGCCTTTGCCACCGCCATGGGTAAATACTGGAGCTCGGAGACCGGTAAAAAATTGCCGGGTATCGCGATCCTCCGGCAGGTGGTTGCCGCAGGCGAGAGCCCCATCTCCCACACGGTAGCTGTGGTGCATCCTCACTACGATGCGATGGATGGTGCCTTCGCCATGAATGCCGTATCCGAGGACTGGGCGGCCTTTTTGAGCGAGGTGAACGGTGTCGCCGAAGTAGTGAGCTCTTCGATGTTTGAAGGAACGGGCCTTGGCTCTGTCGACAATCAGCTGGGTGCGGGCCCGGGCATTGCCACGCTGTACATCTTTATCTCGGTTTCAGACCCCGCGAAGTACGCCAAGTCCTGGCAGAAAATGATGGACGCGACAGACACCGGTGAAACAGACACCATGATGTTCTCGGTGACGGCCGGCGGCGTTGGCGATACCACGCATGTTGTCGCAGTCACAGGCAAGAGCGTTGGTGCGGTCATGGCACAAATGAATGCCAATCGCGCAGACAAGGACTTCCAGAAGTTCATCAAGGAAGTCCGTGACATCCGCACCATTGAGCAAAATATCGTGACAGTTGATATGGCGGTCTTTGGCAACATGGGCGGCTAGCGCCCCTCTAGGGTCAGAGCGCTTGCTCTGACCCTTTCTCGTCACACCGTTCAGTAACGAACGATCACCAAACCTTCTGCCACCGGGGGACGCTCAACACGCTCTCCAATGTCAGTTACGACTTGGCAATCTGCGCCGAGGCATTAAAAGGCGAAATCGCCCTCAACCGTCGTCAGCCCTAGCGCGTCCCAATCGAGCATTCCGCCACGATAGTAGTGGATTTTCTCAGCGGGGAAGCCATCGCGAATCATCGCCTTCATTGCGGTGGGACTCTGAGGGCAGACCGGGCCATTACAAAAACCGACCACGTTTGATGCGTTGCTGCAGTCCCAACCCGCGTCACTCTTGCTACACCCAAGCTCGTCCATACGCATGGCCACTTCGGTATAGGGAATGTTGACGGAACCGGGAATCGTAGCGTCGAGGAACCATTCCTCGGTGCGCATATCGACCAGGATCGTGTTGGGATCGCTGATGGCGTTCAACACTTCGATTTCTGTCACCGGCACGATGCCCGGCTCGGGAACCAGCGGCTGCAACCAGCCTTTGTTCTTGGCGCAGTCCGTCATCTGACGTGTGATGGTAATGGTCTCGCCAGAAGGCAGGGTCGCGACAAAGCTTTTATCCTCGCCAATGATACGAAGATCTTCAGCCACAGCCCCTTGTGCGAGAACAGCCAAGACCAAAACGCAAAATAACTTTGCTTTATGTAATACGGTCATCATTTTTCACCTCCATGTTGTGATTATCAGTCGCTAACCTTACCAGCAGAACTTAGATCAACATACGTCAGTAAGCCTCGAGGTCAAGCTACAAAGTCCTAGTCAGGCATAGTTTGAGACGCGACATTGAGCATTTTGATTTTACCGTTCTCAAGCAACACATCGATCGTCTCGTATGCTCTCCGCTCAGCGCCGTCAGGCCCGGTAGTCGTGACCACGTTACCGGTGGCCAGCCACTCCTCCATGACACCATCGGCATTCTCGCCATCATTGGCAATCACCCACCACACCCGCCATTGCGGGTTTTCAGTGGCCACCCAATTTTGCAAAAAGGCAGTATGGGCGGCGTTGCCCTCCACGACTTCACCATGGGCAGCGACCCCTCGGAAATCTTCGGTGTTCATCGCGGCGATCGCCTCGAAATCCCGCTCATTATGCGCGGCGATGTAATCCATCCAGATCTGCACGTTCGCGCCGCTACCTGCCAACAAGGGCTTGGATGAGCCGTCTTCAAAATACTGATTACCGATACTCGCGCTGGCAGTGGAGTGGGCCATCATAAAGCCAGCATCGTCGTAGACTTGAAACGCGGCGTACTTTCCATTCTCGATCACCACCTTGTGAATGGAGTCACTGGTGACACCACCCGATGTCATTTTGGTTTCAATAAACACCACGTTGCCCGCAGCATGAAAAGCCGTGGGCTCGACCTTGAAGTCGGGCCAAAGCTCGCCGATGGGCATGAAGACCTCTTCAATCACTTGCTGAGGACCCACGTAGTTGCCGCCGTAGGGGAAACCTTTGGGCATCTCCCATTGTGAATCGGGTGCCTGAGTGGCAGCCCATGCTTCCATGTCACCCTTTGCGAAAGCGTCGTAGCCCGCTTTGGCGGCGGCGATGACCGCCGCATTCTGGTTACCCGAGTCGGCTTGGCAACCCGCTAACGCTAAAAAAAGGCCTGCAACAATGAATGATCTGATCGACATACTGAACTCCCCCTTCGTGTTGTGATTGCTTGTTGTCATTGACTGCCGTGATCAGCCCAACGCAATGCGTGTCTGGGCTTTTTTAATTGGGGTAACGCGGTATCGCTGGCGACTGCACCCCGCTATGGCACGAGTCGCTCAGTACTGCCCGCTCCACTCCAGCAAATCGCCCGTGGCGCGCTCTTCCGGCCTCAAAATGCTGACGCCGTGCTGCGCTCTCAACGCGGCCACTGACTGATCCAGCCACTCCTCGGGAAACTGAAACGGCCACTTATGCGTCATACGCCGTGTACGCCGAATAATCCGCCACTTTAGGCCGAGGCATTTCCAATAGAGTTTGAGCATCAGGAACCAACCGCCCTCTTTTATCAGTGCCCTATAAATTGCCTTGATCTCCGCCAGTTGGGCATAACCGCGCAGGTATCTCCACTGGTATTGGCATCCAAAGATCAGCCAGGTATCGAGACCGGCCTCCTGCTCCAGCGACGTGTCCATACCAAAGATCACATGCGTCGCGTCGTGCTCGAGGATTAAACGAGAATCTGGGTGATCAACCATGGCCTTTCTGCCGATGGCATCAAGATACGCGTGGTACTCGGCGATACCCTCCCGGAGGGTTAGGTCGCAGTCTTGCTGTTGATAACGCAAGTCCATAAACAAAGTCTGCCCTCAGTTCCCACCCCATAGTAGGTGAGAAATGAGGGCCGATCCAATCAGGCTTTGGTCTGCTGTCACTCGCCCCTGGCACTACAGGCCGGATTTGCCGATTGCGTGGGGTCCTTGGCGACGAAGCGATCAGCGGCACCGTCATAAATCACCACGCCGTCAAGATCGACCTCTGCATTGACCAAGGTGTCGTAAAGGCCGTCGCCAAGGGGGATAGGGAGGCTTGATTTAAAAATGGCCCGATCGACCCCTGCCATCGGGAAATCACCGTCCTCAAGGAGGTAGGCAACATCACTGGTGCGCGCCAAACGGGCGCCTTCACCAAAGGTGGCCTCACACATGTCTGACAGATTCCAGAAAGCAGGCACGCTCTCGTCTTCGGTCACCAACGCATCAGCCACACCCACATAGCTGTAGCGATACATCCCCAAGCTCTCGCGCAGCGCGGCAATCTCGTCGGCCAGCACCTGAAAATCAAGCGCCGCCAGCTGCTCCACCAACGCCTCGAGATCCGGCGAACCCTCGCCAGAAAGCCCCAACAAACTCGTTAAAAGCTGTGACAGGTCAGAGGTACTGGTATCAGATCCTCCCCCCAATTGCTCAATCAACGACCTCAAGCTGGCATCGGCATTGCCAGGCTGAAGGTTGCCCGGGGCTGCTATGGCGACAGAGGCGCCTACTGCAAAAAATACGGCTGTAATCAGTGATTTCATCGGCTGTCTCCTGTTGCTGAAACCTCAGGAGACATTAGAGAGCGAAGTGCCAGAGAGTGATTGGCTAGATACGCCAAATACTTGGTCAAATATGACAGCGGACGCTCCCAATCAGCCAGGGCAGTGCTGGCGTGCCTCGCCACGAAACGGAAAAGATTCTGCGGGGAAACAACGCCAACCGAGCGGTGCAGGTCTGGCTGACGCAAGCGCGCCAGCCAATGCCCCGCTAGATTCGCCTCAGTTCAGCTGGGGCCTCGGGCGATTTCAGCGATTTACTCCACTCTGGTGAGCATTGCGGAGTTTTCGGTCAATTCGCCATCAAGCATGATGGTGTTGGTAAAAAGCATGGAGCTATTGTCATCGTCTTGCATGGTCCACTTCATCGACGTCACAAAACTCTCGTGCTCCGCATGAAGATCATTGGCTGATTCATCGAGGGCCAACGCCAACTCGGTATCTGACACGCTACTGACGCTAAACACGGGCTGAGTTCCCAGCGCGCAGTAATGCTTCACCACCAGCTCGCCATTGTCGTCGCTGTAGGTGGTGAGCATTTCCACCCCGTCCTCAACCAGCGTCTCGGTGATGGTGTTGCCCCCGGAGGTCAGCCGCCACTCATAGGACACATCGATAACCGCGCCGGTCAGGCCCTGGGTCATTTTGCCTTCCCACTTGCCAAGCTTCTTTTCAACCTGCTGAAATGCGGTGCTGCTCTGTACAGTGGGCATCGTCACATCGCCAATCACAACCGGCTCATCGGCTGCGTGGGCAGACACCGCCGCCATGATTCCCGCCATCAAACCCACATAAAGCTTCTTCATTGCTGACTCCATCATTAGATTTACGAAATTGACGCTACTGAAATTAAATCACCGCGTTTGTAAAAGATAGGACCTTTCGAGCCGCACCGCACCACGGCCACAGGCAACAACGGGCCTTGTGATGCTAGAGCGGCGGATAATCAATACCTTTGTCGCTCATCACACGCGCGATAAATGCCTCCCATGTGGCATTTGGCACCCATATCGATTGCATAAGTGACATCGCCTCGTCCAGATCAGCTCCCTCGTAAAGGACCTGATAAAGGAAACCAAAGACAGACGCCCTGAAGTTCACCTCGCAGTGCACCAGCGTCCTGCCGCTGCCGTGCACTTGCATTACCGCAGCAAAGGCGGCGAAATCCCCAAAGCTGGGAGATTCCCATTGGACCGGTATGTGAATGAACTGGAGC
>JAAEZV010000141.1 GCA_018222695.1 Gammaproteobacteria bacterium | reverse complement strand
CTAACGGCCTGAACAGGAAGTACAGCATGGGCCAGGCAAGGAATAAGGGCACTAGGGCGAGGCCCACGTAAGCGCCTCTCCACCCAAATTGATCCGTCAGCCATACCGTGTAGTGAGGCGCGACCGACGCGCAGATGCCGGTTCCGGTCAGTGCCAGTCCCAGTGCCAAGCCTCTTCTTTTAAAAAAACTGGTCGCGATAGCGCGCGTCCAGGTCACAGGTATCGTGCCGGCACCCAGCAGCGCCATCATGCCGTAGGCCAGAAACAGCATCCACAGATCGCCCTGAATCTGTGAGGCTGCTAGCAATCCCAGAGACAGGCCGATCATTGAGGGCAGGGCGACCCTTCTGGGGCCATACTTGTCGTTCAGCCAGCCGATGAGCGGCGATGTCAGGGCACCCAGACCGGAGCTGAACAGAATGGCGGCTTGGAACTGCGCGCGGCTCCATCCGAATTCTTCGGTCACCGGTGTGAGTAACGCACCTATGGAGTAGTAAGGCAGCACGAAGGAGCTACTGATAATGCCCATGCAGGTCGCCATGATCAGCGGCCAGCGCTGTGCGAGCTCTCGCTCGGTAGGCCCTACCACGTCAGGTGCTCACTCTCAGCAGGCGTTTCGCATTATCGGCCATCGTGAGCGCCAGTTCCGGTGGCACGTCCTGTGTCATCGCATGCTGGTCCCAGCCCGCAAAATTGGTGCCGAGTAGTAGCTTGTCTGTGCCCATGATGTCGATGACCCAGTTCAACACCCGAGGGTCGTGGACATGGGTGTCGAACCATAGTTTCTGCAGCGATTCTTCAAACGCCCCCTCGTACTGGAGATGCTCGGGTACCCAGGGTCGTTTGGTGCAGGCGCGGTTAAAGCGGCCGATCAGCGACGTCATGGTGCCTCCGGCATGACTCAGGCAGATATCGATCTCTGGGTGCCGGTGCAGTACCCCGCCAAAGATAAGCGTCGCGACGGCAATCGACTCCTGCGCCGCGAAGCCGGTGAGCAGGTCGAGGTCAAATTGTTTTAGATTCGGGTCGCCCGCAGGCCCGTCGATTCCCGCAGGGGCGGGGTGAATCATTAACGGCACATTCAGCTGCACGACCTTCTCGTAGAAAGGGTCGAGCGCCGGATCATTCAACGGGCGCCCGATATCGGTGCCGACATAGGCGCCAAGTAAGTCGAGCTCGTTAATGGCGCGCTCGAGCTCTGCACAAGCTGCCTGAATGTCCTGCATGGGCAATGCCGCGAAGCCGGCCAGTCGGGTCGGGTGCGCGAGCACGACCTCGGCCAGTGCATTGTTATGTTGCTCGCAAAACCCCACGGCGTCGCTGGGGCCGATGTGATGAAAATAGGTCAGCGGGTTGGGCGAGAGCACCTGAAAGTCGATGCCGGCAGCGTCCATATTGGTCAGTCGGACATCGGACTCCATGAACGGGCTGCCCTCGTAGCGAACGCCATCGAGGCGATAATCCCCGACCCGGAACCAGGGTGCTCCCGATTCGGTGTAGCCGATCTCCGGTCCGTGCCGCCCCGCGGTACCCATCGAGCCCGCCAGCACCGCGTGGGCATGAATATCAATTGATTGAGCGTTTGAGAGCGCGGCGCGATCGGTCATCAGCGGGCTCCCGAAATTGTAGCTAGTGCCGTCACAGTGTGAAGCTCACTCTTCGGGTGCAATGGTGAGCGGCATGCCGTCAAGCTCTGGGCCCAGCTGCAATTGACAGCTGAGGCGCGAGCGTTCGGGATCATAGTGCTCAGCATACTGAAGCAACATCAGTTCGGCTTGGTCCCGCTCGGGTAATTTGCTCATCCACTCGGGTTCTATCAGCACATGACAAGTGGCGCAGGAGGTGCAGCCACCGCAAATGGCTTCGACGCCAATATCCTCCTCGTACAGCACCTGCATGAGTGACTCGTGTCCAGCGCCCTGCGTGACCGTTCTCTGCTCTCCCTCGCGGGTGGTGACATTCACACTGATGGATTCACTCATGTTCACTGCTCTCCTTACTCTTGTTGATGGCGGGGTCTGCGGTGATTCCCAAACCCAAGCCTCCATCGATATCAATCATGGCGCCCGTGACCCACTCGGCGCAGATCAGGTAAGCCATGGCTTCTGCAATTTCTTCGGTGGTGCCAATGCGGCCCAAGGCGTGCAAGTCTGACATCCCCTCCAATCTTTGCAACGCGGTTTCATCGTCCATGAGCCCTGCACGCTGGTTGATCTCCGTGAACACCGCGCCCGGTAGCAGGCAGTTGACCCGGATTCTCTGCTCACCCAGCTCAGCGGCTAGCACGCGCGTGAGGCCCTGTACTGCTGCTTTAGTCGCGGCGTAGGGGGAGGCGCCTGGAAAAGCGCGGCGGGTGTGGATGGACCCGACAAACACCACGGCGCCTTCCTGTTGCGCAAGGCTGGGTGTGCAGAGGCCGGTCAGCATCATGGCTGCGATCACATTGGTGTGAAACACCTCCTGCAGGGCGGTTTCATCCAGTTCGGTGATGGCGCCCCGATACATGTTGCCTGCATTGTTGATCAGTGCATCGAGTTGTCCGCCGTGATGGATGGCCGCCTCGAGTAATTTTTGCCGATCGGCAGCGAGGGTGATATCCGCCGCGATGCCGCGACACGCGTCACCTAATTCCGCGGCCGCTGCTTGGATCTTGTCCTCCCGTCGGCCACAGATCGTGACCTTCGCGCCCCGCTCAATGCAATAACGCGCCGTACCTAATCCAATACCCGAGCCGCCACCGGTAACGAGTATCGACATGTTCTCGAGTGATTTCATTGCGGGTCTGCCTCGCCGAGCGCCCATTTCACCGTTTCCCGAAGCAGCTCAGCATGAGAGGGGTGTTGTAGAGATTGACTGTCGTGGCCCAATGCGTCGTAGATCACCCGGCCCGCACCGACCGTATGCGACCACACGATAGGCTGTGGTGTCGGCATTGCCGCGCTGTGACCGTGGGCCAGTACTTGGGCGCCTGACTCAAGCAGTAAATCGGTATACAGCTCATCGTGCACTTCAAAGGAGGGCAAATCTGCCAGCGCGTTATCTTTTTCCGGCACGACAGTCACGGTCTCGGGTTGCGGGTGCCAACTGGTGCCCCACACCCAGCGGCCGCCCAAGAACGATCCCCACTCTGGCCAGTCCGAGAAACAAATGCTGGCAGTATGCAGGCCGAGCAGCGCGCCGCCTGCATGTAGATGCGCCTCAACGGCCATTCGGGTCTTACTCGGAGGTGAGTAAGCCTCCGTCTCGCGGTAGGGGTCGTATTTCTCGCCAATCATCTCCCATCGCAGTGCATTGACGGTTAATAGATCGACCGGGTTGTCAGCGAGGCTGGCGATGCCGGCATCGAGATCGGCCTCAATACGCGACTCAATACCCAGCGGCGCCAATACGGTCGCAAGTGCCTCGGCTGATGCATGGAAGTCGTGGAAGATGCCGCCGACGAGAATCAGATTTTGGCGAGTGGCTGTCATTCGCGGGGGAGGTGGGCCATGACGCTGGTAGAGACGCCGCCATCAACCACGAGTTCGTGACCGGAGATGTATTTCGCGCCCTCGGAGTCGAGAAAGAGCACGGCTTCTGCAATGTCTGCCGCCTCACCCAAAGCGCGCAGTGGCACGCCGCCGCCTCTTACTGCCCGTACTTTCGGGTTCTCAAAAATCGGTTTGGACATGCCTGCGTCGATCATGCCAGGCGCAATGGCGTTCACGCGGATCCCCTTTGGACCCCATTCAATCGCCATGGCCTGGGTCATGTTGGCCATCGCGGCCTTGGTCGGGCCGTACATGCCGACTCCGGGGGCGGGGTGAATACCATTGATGGATGTAAAATTGATGATATGGCCCGTGCCTCTCTCCATCATGGCCGGCGCGATCTCGCGGGCACAGAAGCAGCTCCCCAGCAGATTGACGTTGACCACGTCGATGTAGTCCTGCACCGACTGCACTTCCATGGCGCCGAAGCGCACGATGCCGGCATTGTTCACAAGGAGATCGGGTGTCTCACCGAAGGCCTCGAAGGCAGCTGCGACCTGTTCCGGTGAGGTAACGTCAGCCTCGATGCCCACCGCGTTGTCGATCTCGGATGCAGTTTGCGCCGCGCGCTCGGCGCCCAAATCAAAAATGCCCACGCGATAGCCCGCTTCACTCAGGCGGCGGGCGACGTCGGCGCCCAAGCCGGCGGCACCACCGGTAATCACTGCTGTTCTCATGTTGACCTCATTGTTTATGCGTTTTGGTGTCAGAGGTGACGGTTTATTTTCAGAGCGGTCCCAAGCCGATACGCCTAGTGGGCGTCGCTGCCAATAGGGGAGGCCCCTCCAACAAATGGAGCGCCGCCAATAAGGGAGGTGCTGGCACTCATTTAGCTGGCCCGTTGCTGCATGGTTTAAGGGTTGAGTCCCATCGACTGCACCAGCTCCTTGGTCAGGATGCGCTCCGAATACTCGCTTACCCGCCAGCCGGGCAGCTGCCACTCCTTGGGTAGGGGGGTGCTGGTGTCGACCAATCGGCCGTCTTTGACGATGTGGCGGAATCGATCGGCGTCCCCCAGTTGGGTGATGTGGGTTTCCGGCTCACCATCAAAAATCAGGATATCGGCAAGGTAATCGGGTTTGATGCAGCCCAGCTCGCCTTCAAGCTTGAGTGCTCGCGCGCCTTGCTCGGTGGCGCTGTTGATCGCTTGTAAGGGCGTCATGCCCAGATCTTCGACAAATACCTGTAGCTCGCGGTAGTGCCAGTCGCCGTAGGGCGTCAGACTGAAGCCGCTCTCGCTGCCGGTGGCGAGTGGTACGCCGGCGTCAAAGGCCGCCCGCAGCGTCCCGACGCTCTCGGTGATTTCGGCGCGAAAGACCTCCCGAAGGTTCTCATCGGAGCCGATTGCGGCGCCAAAGTCCGCCAAATTTGCCTGGAAGGTAAAGGTGGGCACCAAAGGCACTTTGCGGTCGACAACAGCTTTCAGTGCCTCGTCATCCATGTAGGTGGCGTGCAGGATCATGTCGAAGCCCGCGATGGCGGCATCCCGCGTGCTGGTGGCGTTGCGACAGTGCCCAACGACCGGGATGCCAAATTGATGTGCGGTGTCGCAGACGAGCTT
>JAAEZV010000140.1 GCA_018222695.1 Gammaproteobacteria bacterium | reverse complement strand
AACAGAGAAAAGATTGCCGGCAATAAAAAGCAGGCGAGCACTATCCAGAATTTACGCACACCGTCGGTAGCAAGAAAATCGCGCGGGCCTCTCGCGAAGATAATCAGGCCGACCAAAGCCATCAGCCAGATAAACTGCCTGGTTGCAGAGGACAAAGACAGGGTGAAAAACAGAAACACCCAAATAATCGACGGTGAAAGGTCAGAGAGTCGTTGCATCAAAGCCACCGCGCACCACAGCTGGTGCACAGCATCCGTTACCTGAACACATTGAGTGTATTGATTAGATGCACCCTTAACCAGCGGGGATGTGAATACTACGGACTCCTGACGCGATGACTAGTCGCTTACCGAGCCTCTCTGAAATGCGCCCCCAAGGCCAAAGCCAGGGCCGGCCAGGTAATGGACCCTGTTGAGAACGAATACATCGATACCGCACTGGATAAAGGAAAGATGGCGAGGAGCGCGACACAGAAAAAAGTGGTCGACACACCCTGCCCGGCTGCGTTGGTGACCAGCATCCACCTCACCACCATGATCAGGAACAGCAAATAACCAAGCACGCCTAATACACCCGTATCGGTGGCGACTTCCAAAATACCAAGATGCGGATGCCAGGTTCGCGACAACATGGCATCAGGGAAAAATTCTGACGCGGCAAGAATTGGATACATGGCACCCGAAGCGCCTCGCAGTCCCACGCCGTTCAACCAGTTTTCCGTGAAGAGAATCCAACTGGCCTTCCAGAGCTCTGGCCGGAACGCGAGTGCCGCGTTCGCCTCCACCTCACTCACACTCAAACTGCCGCCGAGCAGCAACAATCGCTCAGCGAGGTGAGGCACCAGCAAAATGGGTAGCAGCAAGCCCCCCATGGACAAAACGACCACAAGTACTGGCGTCCAATAATGATTCGAGGAACGACCTCGCACCCATAGCGCCCCGCAAAGCATCGCACTCATCAGCAGCAGCAATGCCGAATATCGACTGGCGCTCAAGGACACCGCCACTGCCAACAACGGCACCGCCAACCACAACACAGGCAGCCGTCGACCATGCAGGCGGAGTGTTTCAAACAGAAACGGCGATAACACCGCCAAATTGGGCCCGTAGTCGAGGCCCATTGAGCCGGTGACTTTGTGTCCTTCTGGCAGCCCGGTAAAAAGCGGATAGCCGCTGAGACTGACGCCTCGCCATTCCTGAACAATGCCATCGAGACTCCAGAGCACCAGCAAGCCGGTCATCCATAGCACCGTGTTTGGCCATTGCGACTCACTGGGCGAAAGTCTCAGAAAAAGAAGCCCGGCGAGTCCGTATGCAGCGAACCGCGCCGCGGTCGACAGTGCACGGTCAAAATCGACCGCGCCCGGCAGTGACAGCAGGCCCGGAAGCAAAAAACACAGAACCAATAGCCACAGCGCCGCGGCCCCCGGCTGTTGGCGCCAAGCACCACGAGTCACCACGAGCAACACCAGCGACCCCACCGCAGCAAGCCATATCAGCAACTGTGTTGCCGATAGCACGCCGTACAGCGCCACCCAACCCACAATCCACCAGGCAGTGCGCATATCTCGGCATCGCTGGGACCACTGATCCAGAAGGGACTGCGCGCTGGGTGAGGTGGGCATGAAACGCTCTTAACATTCGCCAGTGTGCTAGTTTAGCATCGCCTGTGACACTACCGCCTGCCGACGGCCAGTGCATTACTGCGCAAGGTCGCCACCAACTAGCGACTGCGAAAAGGAACTGTTTCGAATCATGCTGCTATCGCGACGCTATCAGTTTTTATTCGTTCACATCGCCAAAACTGGTGGCACCAGCGTCCGCAACGCACTGCAGCGGTACCGGTGGCGAGATCCCTATTACCTTCCGCAGTGGATCGCCAGCAAGCTCAGTGGCGTCACCGGACACAGTCTGGGAATCAAGCTGCCGCGGCACTGTAAGGCGATTACCGCTCAGGAAATGCTTCCGAGAGAGGTTTATCAAGGGCTGTTCAAATTTGCGTTTGTGCGCAACCCATGGGATTTGCAGGTGAGCTCCTACCATCACATTAAACGTGAGCGACCCCACCTGCTTGAAGACAACGAGTCGTTTAGTGCGTTTTTGCAACGAAAATTAGATCCACTGCGTGAGTGGCAATACCACATCGACACTTCCATCACCCCGCAACTTGACTACCTCGTCGATTTGCGCGGCAACCAAATCGTCGATTTTGTAGGCCGCTATGAGTCACTGCAAGCCGACTTCGATCACTGCTGTGAGCGAATCGGTCTCCCGGTGCAGGCGCTGCCGCACAGACGACGAGCCGACGATCGGAGCGCTTATCGTGAGTACTACGACGACGAATCGAAAGCTTTAGTCGAGCGACACTTCGCCGCCGATATCGAAGCCTTTGGATACGAGTTTTAACGTGGCCACGGCGTGACCCGCGCCCGGTTATTTGGCTTCGACCGTTTCGGCGCCGTTAAAGGAGCGAGGGCACCTCACTCAATGCGGTGACAAACTGAATATCGGGCGCAGACGCCCCCGATTGTGCTGAATCCACCACTTTGAAGAGCCTCGCGACGCCAGCCGCCCTGCCCGCCTCAATATCGGAATCCTTGTCGCCCACCAACAGCGACGTCTTAACGTCAATGCCATGATCAAGAACCGCCTGCTGAATCATACCGGGCGCTGGCTTACGGCAATCACACTGCTGGCGGAACTCACCCTCCGCCTCGGTCGGATGATGCGGGCAGTGATAAAACCCCGAGAGCGTGACACCGGCAGTATTGCTTAGATGTTCTGCGATGGCCTGATTCAGCGCATTCAAATCTGTCTCGCTGTAATAGCCGCGACCAATGCCCGACTGGTTCGAGACAACAATCAGCAGATAATCCGCATCCTGAAGCTCGCGCAGCGCCTCGGGCACGCCTGCCAGAAATTCAAACTGCTCCCAGGTGCTGACGTACCCGTGGTCGACATTGATCACGCCATCGCGATCCAAAAATACGGCCGAGGTCATACCGCGAACCGACTGCCAGCCAGAAAGGTTCCCCTCACGCCAACTCAAGCCCCTGCTCGATCAGTGCGCAGAGCAGGTGTACCACCACAATGTGGCACTCTTGAATATGCGCCGTGTCATCCGCGGGAGCGATCACGGTCGTGTCACAACACCCCTTTAGCGCGCCGCCATCTCGCCCCGTTAAGCCAACAACCTCACAGCCAAGAGCTCGGGCCTGCCCACACGCAGCCAGCACACTGGGACTCGATCCTGAGGTAGAGATAGCAATCAACACGTCACCCGCATTAGCTAATCCGGCGACCTGACGGCTAAACACATCGTCATAGCCATAATCGTTGGCAATCGCTGTGAGCGCCGACGTATCAGTGGTGAGCGCAATGGCGGCGAGCGCAGGCCGATCGGCAATAAATCGGCCTACCAGTTCGGCAGCCATATGCTGCGCGTCTGCCGCCGAGCCGCCATTACCGCAAATCAGCAATTTGTGGCCACTGGCTAATGCAGCGATGCAGCGCTCTGCTGCCTGCTGAATATCCCCTGTGGAGGCCTCTAGCTTGGCGAGCACCTTCTGGTGCCCATCAAGATACTCACTAATAAATTGCTGCACGCTGCCTCCCGTGAATGATTGCTCGCGAGCACCGCCAGACTGAAAACTGGCTGAGGACAGATGGTAACAGCGAATACGCCAGCGAGACTCTATTTAGTCCCGGATCTGCGTCACTGGCTCGATGAGAACAACGCTAACTATTTACGCGACCCGCCAAACGACTGGCAAAAGGCCGAGCCGTCACGCCGTGAACGACCAAGCTGATGCCCACAGTCAGAATCGTGACCGCGACCACAGTTCCTGCCTCAGGAATCTGCTCCGACCAGACGATGGTGGCGAAGGCCAAACTCGCTAACCCGCGTGGCCCGAACCACGCCAAGAAGGCTTTGTTCGCCATCGGTTCACCCGTTCCAGTGAGAGAGAGAATGATTGGCATCATCCTGATTACCGTCAAACTAAGGACTGCATAGATCACCTCGCTCCAACCAACGTGGGGGAGCGCTGCCGGCAACAGCATCATGGCGAACAACACCCATGCTGTCATGGCCAGCACCTCGCCCGCACCCTCGGCGGGCAATAACATCGCGTGCACATCCTCTTTCATCGCGGCGCGGAAACAGAGCCCCCCGACAAACGCGGCGATATAGCCGCTGCCATGCAAACCCTGAGCCACCGCAAAGATGAGTATTGCCAGCGCAGGGACACTCATTCTTTTCCAAACATGCCCCAACCAGTCCGCCTCTCTCGCAAGCCGAACGACCTTGGCGGCAATCAATGACAAGACCACCCCAACTGCGAGACCAATACCGACTTCTTCGGCTAATAACTCGAGGGCAACACCCTCACCTCGAACTGCCGAACCCTGCTCAAGCGCAATAAAGAGGAGTAAGAACGGCACAGCCAGACCGTCGTTGAGCCCGCTCTCTGCACTGAGTCCCTCACGCAAGTGCGCCGGCACTCCCTGATTGGTGACCACCGCCTTCCCCAAAGCCGCATCGGTCGCCGCGAGCATGACGCCCAGAATGGCCGCCTCATAAACGGAAAACTCGGGGAATAACATCATGGCCAGTATGGCGCCCAGCAGCATCGTTAGGGGCAAACCCAAAAGCAACATTCTCCCGGGAATGCGCCAATTCTTTCTCAACACACTCAGATTTGCGCTGGCGGCATCAACAAACAGAAACAACGCAAGCGTCAGGTCAATCAGCAATTTGCCATTACCGAAATTGACGGAAGGATTGAACCACTCTAGGCCCAGCGGACCCAGCGCCACGCCGACTGCGACAAACACGATAGGGCCGGACAACGACAAACGCTCCACTTTTTCGGAAATCAGGCTGTAGACCAAGAGCAGTGCAGCAAAGCACGCGAGTGCGAAGTACATGGTCCTGACCCTGATAAGTTCGTCGGTGATAGTAAGCGAGACCGCCGCTACATTCCACGAGGTAAGCCAGCGTAAACGCCTTCAGTGGAAGTGACCATCATGAGCCCTGCGGGAGCGACCGTTAGGGCAAGGACCGCTCAGATATCCCAATGACAGCAGACGAGAGC
>JAAEZV010000139.1 GCA_018222695.1 Gammaproteobacteria bacterium | reverse complement strand
ACGTTTATTCGAGATTGTCTGCGAAGGAATGAGGTGCAACGGGGCCGTCTGCTTATGATGGCTCCGCCCTGATGGCATCTCCTGTAAGCGGCAGTGGCGCCTCCCAGGGATGAGCAAGGGCCCGCTCCTACCTCGGTGGTGTTCTCGCGGTGCTCAGTTGGAGCGCGCGGCCCCCTTGGGTGATTACCGAGTGAATCCCCCGGCATAGGTTCTGATATCTGGTCCCATTGATGCCAGCGCGTCTGCCAAAGCGTCGTTTGCGTCCCCTAGGACTGTCAGGCTCTCTATCTCGAAACGCTCCATCCACTCGGCTGCAATCTCGCTGGACATGAGATTCTGCACTCGGGTCACTGCGCCGTCGCAGTCATCGAAGACCTCGATGAGAGTGGCTTTGGATTGATCGGATGAGAGGAACCATTCAAAGCGGCGGGTTTTCTCTTCATTAAACTCGTGAGTCATACGAGCGCTGCGGTCAGTGATCCACACCGTGATGTCGTTTGCCTGAGCCAAAACGTTCATTTGCAGGATAAAAGTGATCGTCTTTTCATAGTGGTTCAGCATCAAAGTCGCTCCTCTTGAGGCCGTTGAGCCCGTCGACCGTGACTCAGTGTCGATAATATTTCTAACTCATCGGTGAGGTGGTCGCGATAATAATCAAGGCCCGGGTATCCTCAGCCGGTGTGGGTTCTGATTCCCTGTCGATATTGAAAAGCGCTAGCGCCCAAAGAGTTTTCGCTATATTAATAAATAGTGCCACCACTACTTAGACTTTAAACAGGAGCTCTTTATGAAATACATCGCTTTGGCTTTTTTCGCACTATGCCTCTCCGGTTCAGTAATTGCTGATGATCACGGAGGCAATCTCACCTTTGAGCCACGTCAGGACAGTGCGCCTATGACGCTGACGTCAATTCACCTCAATAAGAACGGTGGCGTGATCACTGCGGTTGGTGACATGGGTGTGTATGGCCGCGTGTACACCACTTACACTCTCACCGCTGATCCAGGTGGTCTTCAGGGCACCGTGCTGGGAGAGGGCAGAGGCGCAATGGAGGACGGCACGTTCGCTTCAGGCTCCGGCTCTGGTTCCTACTTTCGTGAAGGGACGACGTTCACCATGCATATTTTGTTCAAGATCAGTGACGGCACTCAGAATCTGGACAAAATTGTTTTTGATGCCGCCACAGGTGAGCTGACCCACGATGCCTACATCGTGATGTGACAGCTGGAGACTGTGCTGGTAACTGCAATGGCCCGCCTTGAGCGGGCTTTTTTGTTGTGGCCGTATGAGCCGCTTTGTTTTTTTCAAGTATGCAGGGCAGGCCCAACAGGCTGTGCTCGCTTTGGGTGGTCCGTCTTTAAGCAAGCCTCGTAGAGACCTCAGTTACCGCTTGTCGAGGCAGTTGCCGTGAAACGGTTGTTAACGGTTTTTTTTCTAAGCATAGCCAGCCCGGTGAGGGTGTTGGCCGAGTCTGCCGTACACATCGTTATTCCTGAGGGGGCGTTTGGTGACCATTTGGCCGCAAGCGGCGCGATCGCCAAGGTGCCTGCTGGCACAGTCATGAGAATTTCTTTCGACTACACCGAATACGACCACCGTCATCCATACCTGATTGCCGACAGGTTTTGCGGCCTGAACCAGTTTATACGCTGGGGTGCCGCTAACCATCCCTCCTTTGGGGACATCGACCTGGTGTGTGTCAGGGCGCCAGAGCAGCGGCGAAGAGCACCGCTCATAGGCGGTCATTGATTTTCATTTCGTAGGCGGAGCGTTATGGTGTTTGGGCTGGTCCATCAACTCAAGGACGCCCATGTTTCACTTTTATCAGACAGTCACCGCCTTAATCGTCTCTAGCCTGCTGGCCCCTGTGTCCCTGGCTCAGGATCCGGATGTCAGTCCCTTCGGAGACGACGTCGACTGGGGCCATCCGGTGCCAGCCGTCTCCCAGAAGAAAGCTGCGCTCTCATTACCCGTTTTGGTGACCTTTGAAGCACCCATTAAGCCAGGTCAGCAGGGGGCAGTGCGTGACCTGATAGCCCGCATGGTTGAGTTCAATGAGCAGGGCGAGCCCGGCACCGTGCTGTACCGCGCGTTTATGCGGGAAGATGCCCAGGTGCTGACGTTTATAGAGGGCTACACCCAAAGTGACGCCATGCTGTTTCACGACAAGCGCTTTATCACCCACTTTGCCGACGACATTGCGGCGCTGACCCTGGGCGGGCGGCTTTGTATCTATGGGGAAGTGTCTGACGCTTATCGGGCGTTCGCCGCGGAAAACGGGTTTGAGGTCGAATACTTCAACAGTTTGTCGGGCTTTCAGCGTTAAGCCACTGATCTAAATGTCATTCCTTCTAGGCGCGGTGATGTGTTTTAGCCGTTGCACCCTGCGAAGGGCTTCTGTCCTGCGAAATACTACCTATGAATATCGCGAACTTAGAGTCCATCAGGCGCTCTAAATCCTCGTCAAGGATGACAAAGCCACGGAAGGCTCACCAAGGATGGCCCATCGGGTGGCGCGTCTCAGTGCTCTTTTCCGGTATGCTTTCGTCGTCCACTTTGCGAGTGACAGTCGCGTCTCGCTCGAGGGCAGAGTTTTCGTCAGTCGAGGGGATCCCATTGAGAACGCCAACCTATTTTGCCGGGCTGCAAAATCTCGCAGCAACAATGCTCGCGGCCGCGGTCTGCTTATCATCGCTTGAAGCCAGAGGCGAGGACTACGAGCTTCAGGCAACCGTACAAACACCCGAAATCGCTTTTGAGTCTGACACCGATATCGGTCTCTGGGCGCGTTTTCATTTCGCTATTCATACCGAAGACTTCGACACTACCCGAGAGTTCTATCGACGCCTGGGGTTTACGCAGGGCATCACGGGTTTCCCGGTCACCAATACCCACGCGATGGCGCGTGCCTTGGGGATGTTCGATCTCTGTCAGTACGAACTGGAAAAAGGCGAGGTGCTGCTGTTTCCCGGTGCCGAGAACACAACCGGCATTGACTTGTTGCAGTGGCGCGTGCCTTTCAACCCTGAGCCGCCCTATGGCAGGCCCAATCATCTCGGCATGGCCTATGCCACGCTAATGACCGGCGATTTGATGTCAGATTACGCGCTCCTCAAAAGTCAGGGCGTGGCGTTTTTAAGCGAGCCCTATGGTGCTCCGGGTAACCGGTTTGTGTTCATGCGCGACCCGGACGGGATCTACCTCAAGCTGGAGGAGAGTCCCATCCTGAGGCCCGCCCAAAAATCCGAGCAGACCCAAATCATGGGCATGCCCTACATCGGTATCAATGTCAGTGACGTCGAGGCGTCGGTCGCCTTTTACCGTCGCTTTGGCTATACCAACGTGCGCTGGATCAACGAGCAGACGCTCACCGCAGAGGAGTCCGCTGCGTGGGGTTTCGATGAGCCTGTTACCTATCGCGGCGCCGATGTTGCGCTTGATCGCGGCGACCGTCATCGCCTGCGGCTACTCCAGTGGGTCTCGCCGTTCGATCCCGAGCCCGCCTATCCGCCTCCGATTAATCACAAGGGTATCAATCGTCTCGCGCTCACTGTGCCCGACGTGGAGCGGGCTGTGGCCATTCTGAAGACGCAAGACGTGCCGTTCCTATCGGAGGTGGCGCCGTGTTGCTCGGGTACCGACACGGATACCGGGGGGATTGTTCACGCGATTGATCCTGATGGCGTTTTTCTAGAGCTCGTGGGCGACCTCACCCCCAGGCCCGTGCCGCCCCAGCCTGCACATTGCCCGCCACTCGAGATACGTTACCCCGCCGCGGCTCAATAGTCGGCTGTTACCTGCCGCATTCGCTCACTACGTTGTTGCACAGGCGCAACAACGCAGTGCAAGAATGGATCGCCACAAGTCGGACCTTTATGTCGAGCAAGACTCGAACTGCCGTGTTGGCCCAAGGTATGATGTTTCAGTAACAACAAAGAATAAGAGCGCGCTAGGAACGGCTGCCTCTCATTTCGCCACGGATTGGCATCAATCACTCCAGGGGGAGTTAATCATGTTGTACCGTCAATTCATTGTGGCGTTGTCACTACTGCTAGCCGTGTCCGTCGCTGGTGTTACTCAAGCTCAAGATCGCGCCGCGATGGAGAGCTGGGCTTGTAATTATGTTGAAGGTAAAGGGTACGGCGACCTGATGAAGGTGGCTGCGAAGTGGGACAAGTGGGCCTCTAAAAATCATCCTGCGCCCTACGATGCTTATGTTCTCACGCCGGTTTTTGCCACCTTCGAAGAAGTGCCCGAGTCGGTTTGGTTGGGCTTCTCTCCCACGTCGGCACAGTTGGGTGCCATCGCTGATCAGTGGATGAGCGAGGGCGGTGACCTCATTGATGAGTTCAACAGTGTTGTCGAATGTGGCGCGCATACGCTCTCGGCCAGTCGCGCGGTAAGGGCCTACGAGAAGGCGGGTGAGGCAGGCATTGTCCAGCTGAGATCCTGCACCGCTAATGAAGGCGTGAGCTGGGGCCAGATCGCCAAGGCCGACCAAGCCTGGGCGGACTTCATGACCGAAAATGAGCTTCCCGGCGGCGTCTACCGTTGGGGTGCAGGTCCGGGCACGGCTAAGGACTCAAAGATGGATTTCTACGCCGTGTGGATCACAGAGTCGCTTGAGCAGCGCGGCGCGGCACTGGATCAGCTCCGCGAGATCGAAGGGGCAGGCGACACCTACTACAACATCTATGGTGAAGACAGCCTTTACACCTGCGACAACGCGCGTATTTATCACGCGACGCCTGTTGGCGGCTCAGACTAATCACCACATTTCTTATTCGCTGACCCAGCCCCGCAGACCGCGGGGCTTTCTCTTTATGGCGTGGTCTATTACCTTCGCGAGACAGAAACAGAAATCAAAAGGGGATGTTATGAGGCTGTTACTAGCTGGTTTGCTTTTTTTTACGATGAGCACGGTTGCCCAAGAGTATGAGGTACGCTCCGAATTCACTTATTGCACCTTAAACGAGGGTAAAACCCTTCAGGACGTCATCGCGCAATCCGAGCGTTATGGCGAGTTTTCCAAAGACGCGGGCACCCAATATCTGCAAGTGGTGCTGACACCGATGCATGCGGGTGTCACTAACCCTTACGACTACATACTCTGGGGTCAGTGGCCCGATGGCCAGTCTATGTACAACGAGTGGGGT
>JAAEZV010000138.1 GCA_018222695.1 Gammaproteobacteria bacterium | reverse complement strand
GCCAACATGCCGGGCGCTGTAGCGAGAACCGCGACGATGGCGTTAACCAATGCGACCCTGCCCTACGTCATGCGTTTGGCCAACGAGCAAGTGGACTCGCTGTTGGCAGGCGACAAACACTTTGCAGCCGGCCTCAATGTTGCCGACGGTAGGATTGTTCACCCTGCCGTGGCAGAAGCCCTGTCGTCACAATTTTCAGCGGTGACGACAGATGCGCGGTTTTCCGGACAGCACATCAGGAAACAGACTGAAGGCCAATATTCTGAGCCCGGGGTCAATGCAAAAGTGGCACAACTCAACTAAGGTCACACCGTAAGAGGTTATGGAAGACCAATCATGAAGCAGTTTTTGCGCAGGAAGCGCCTCCAGCGATTGCGTAAGTCGCTGGTGGGAAAGACTTTCGTCGAGATCAAAAATGGCAGGGGCATCACCCACCGGATTCTCTGGGTGGGCCAATCTCGCTTCGGCGACAAGCCTGTTCGCGTCGGCATCAAATCCTCTAACAGAACAACGGTGCGGTGGGTACCGCACCACACTTATGCGGCCGCCAGCCAGAAAGCGGTCTATGGCTTCGAGTGCCGGCGGCGCCAAGAGATCACTGAACTCGGGCATAGGGAGCGTCGCCAGCCACTGCTGGCAGGGCGCGAGTCATTACCGAATGCGCCGTGTGTGGCAGAATCAAGAATAGGGTAAGTGGCCGCCATCCCCGAGCGCCACAGTGAGCTTCTACTGCATTGAAACGGAGCCAACGTGCATAAAATCCAAGCCGATATTGAGCGACTGTCTGAACTGATTCTGTCGTACTCGATGGAGCGACTGCGGATGGATCCGCCAACCATCGATCACGCCCTGCCGCAGACGACGCTGGAAGAGCTCGCGGGACAGACCATTACCGAGGAGGGCCTGGGCGGAGAGGAGGCGCTGAAGCTCTTTGTCGACACGCTGGGTCCTGCCTGTATTTCTCAGGACCACCCTAGGTACCTCTCCTTCGTGCCGTCAGCTCCCTCGGAAGTCTCGACCCTGTTTGATCTGGTGGTAGGGGCATCCAACATCTGCGCCAGTAGCTGGCTCGAGGGCGCGGGTGCCATCTATGCAGAAAACCAGGCACTGCGCTGGATTTCTGATATCGCAGGGTTGCCTGCGGAAGCGGGCGGCGTGTTCGTCAGCGGCGGGACGGCCGGCAATCTCTCTGCTCTGGTTGCGGCGCGCCATGATTGGCGGCAGGCACACCCGGAATACAGCAGCCAACGCGGACTGATTATTTCATCTCGCGGCGCACACGCGTCGGTGGCACAGGCGGCGCAGGTGATGGATGCCGATTTAGTCCAGTCAGGTGGGCATCAGCTCACGGGGGATGATGTGGCGGCAACGATTTCCGAGCTCAGCACAGACGACCGAGCGCGGCTGTTCGCCGTTGCGTGCACCGCCGGCACCACTAATCTTGGCATCATCGATGACATGAAGGGTATCGGCGAAACCTGCGCCAAAGAGAAGTTGTGGTTCCACGTGGACGGCGCATACGGCGGGGCTGGCCTGGCGGCGCCGTCGGCCCGGCCGCTTTTCGACGGCATTGAACGCGCAGACAGCTTTATCGTGGACCCGCACAAATGGCTGTTCGCGCCCTTTGACTGTTGCGCACTCATCTATGCCGATCCAGAAAAGGCACGCAAAGCGCATCGCCAGCACGGCGACTACCTCCGTGGACGGCGCATACGGCGGGGCTGGCCTGGCGGCGCCGTCGGCCCGGCCGCTCTTCAACGGCATTGAACGCGCAGACAGCTTCATTGTGGACCCGCACAAATGGTTGTTCGCGCCCTTTGACTGTTGCGCACTCATCTATGCCGATCCAGCAAAGGCACGCAAAGCGCACCGCCAGCACGGTGATTACCTCGAGGTATTTTACGACGGCATCTGGAATCCCAGTGACTATGCCCACCATTTGTCTCGTCGCGCACGCGGCCTGCCCTTCTGGTTTAGCCTTGCTGTGCACGGGGCAAAAGCCTACGCGGACGCGGTTGAAACCACGTTGGATTGCGCCCGCGCGGCAGCGGCCATGATCGAGGCCCATCCCAACCTAGAAATGGTCACCGAGCAACGCCTGTCGATTTGCGTCTTTCGTCGCATTGGCTGGACACCAGAACAATATAAGGAATGGAGTGACGCATTACTGGAACGTGGTGATGGACTGGTCACGCCTACCAAGCATGAAGGTGAGACGGTGTTGCGATTCTGCATCGTCAATCCACGAACCAACCGCGACGACATCCAGCTGATACTCGACACCCTCTAGCACGATAACAACACTACATCGCGGGGCACGAATGCCCCGTTATACGCCTCTTTGCGCTTCTTAATCGCCCTCGGTATGTTATGGGTGTGATCCAAGACCGATCACGCTCGAGAAAACAACGAAGGGGGATCTCATGAAAAGAATACTGATGCTACTGAGCATTGTCGCTCTCACCGCCTGTGGCGGCGAATCGACGTCGACAGCGTCCGTGACAGCTGCGCCAGCACCTGCGGCTGACACACCGGCACCACAGGTGCCCGCCATGGTCGAGTTCGTCTGGCACCAGAAAGCCGATGGCTTTACCGATGAAGCGTTGCAGTCGCATACCGAGTACTGGGCCAATGTAGCCCGCGAGGCAGATTGGGGCCTGATGGTCGCGGCGGTCATGACACCCCGGTTTGAGGCCGACGGTTTTGATTTTCTGTGGGTCATGGCCTGGCCAACACAGGAAGCACGTGACAATGCCTGGGCCGACTGGGCGGAGAACCACGAACCCGCCTGGCTGGAGCTGACGCAGAACACCTTTACCTACTCTGCCGAGCACGCCTATGGCTTTGCGCCCTCTCCCGGACGTCAGGCTTCCGCGCCCAATGCAAGCGGCAGTAGCGTGGTCGAGTTCCTGTTCTGCGAGTACAACGAGGGCAAGGGTGAAGCTGATCGCAAGGCTTTCGAGGCAATGCATGCGGCGTTCATGGACGGCTACGAGGCCGAAGTCGGCGCAACCAGCTATTGGTGGACCGTGATGACGCCAATGTTTGAGCTGCCCGATCAGAACACGCCCGATTACATGTGGACCAATTTCTGGGCGACTGATGCGGAGCGCGAAGCCGGCTATGCCGCGTACGCGGAAGCGGAACATGCGGGCAAGGCTCTCGAAGATGCCACCTGCCAGGATCCCGCGCTGTTTGACTCCCGCGTGATCTATCTACCCAGCGCCTGATTCACCGCACAGTCATCCGACAGCGCGTCGGATGACTGTTTTGCGTAATCAAACTCAAAGCCACAACGCCGCATCTAGAAATCGCCGCTCGCAGCTTGGAAACTGACGCGGCACGGAATCAAAACAACAACGAC
The DNA here is from genome assembly GCA_018222695.1 of Gammaproteobacteria bacterium. Lineage (GTDB taxonomy): Bacteria > Pseudomonadota > Gammaproteobacteria > Pseudomonadales > Halieaceae > Luminiphilus. The sequence goes on along the minus strand of JAAEZV010000138.1, from coordinate 1,813 downwards.
CCATGGCACGGGGGTAACCGGATGTCTGACACCTTTATTTGCGCCTATACCCTGAACGGTGATGGCTCGGGCACAGCGCTCGATGAAGCGGGATTAACTTCGGGCTCCGCAGCTGACAAGCCGTTATGGGTTCACCTCAGCGCCCGGTCTGCCGGCGCTCGCCGCTGGCTAGAAAAAGACTCCCAGCTGCCGGACGAGACCCTGGTTGACGCGCTCTTGGCCGAGGACACCCGCCCACGCATGCAGATCCGGGAAGACGGGGTGCTTCTGATCCTCCGAGGCGTCAACTTGAATGACAATGCAGAGCCCGAGGACATGGTCTCCATTCGTATTTGGGTCGAAAACCGCCGTTTTATTTCGGTTCAGCTGCGCAACCTTCGAGGTGTGGAAGACATGCGGGGGCTGCTGGAGTCTGGAACGGGCCCTATCAACATCGGGGATCTAGTCACCAGCTTTATAGAGGGTTCTATTGTTCGAATGTCCCCCGTCATGGGTGATCTGGCTGAAGGGATCGATGAACTGGAAGACCGCATCCTGCAAATGGACCTGTCAGGCATCCGGGAACAAATCATCTCAACCCGACGCCAGGCCATCATCTTCAATCGGTTTCTTGCACCTCAAAGAGACATTGTTCAGCGACTGACAGAAGCGAGCATTTCATGGCTGGATGAGGATGACATTCTGCGGCTGCAGGAGGCTCAAAATGACATCACGCGATTCGTCGAAGATCTGCAGGCCTTACGAGAGCGCTCGCACTCGGTGCAGGAAGAGGTGACCAACATTCTGACCGAGAGACTGAATCGCAACACCTATGTGTTCTCTCTCATCGCTGCCATATTCTTGCCGCTCAGCTTTCTGACCGGGCTGCTGGGCATTAACGTGCCGGGCATCCCCGGCGCGGACGACCCCGAGGCTTTTCTCGTGTTCTGCGGCATTCTGATTGCGGTGGTCGTTGCACAGGTTGCCGTATTCAAAAAGCTGCGATGGTTTTGAATTTATCCATAACATGGATGCTGCTGCGCAGTTGGCAGCTCATCTTGCCTCTCACCTAGGACTCTGCCGTTATGAAAAGAATTGCTCTCATCGCCTTATTGGCGCTTGCCAGTGTGGCACTGTTCACGCCCTGGCTATTTGGCGAGGCCCGCGGCAAGCAGACAGCCTCACAATTAGAAGCGCCCTATCCGCTGACGTTCCCGGACGATTTCGCCTGGGGCGTGGCGGTCGCTGCGCAACACGTTGAGCACCAGCAACCCAGCGACTGGACTGCCTTTGAACAACGGGTCATTCGTGAGGGCAAGACGGGCACGGGCAATCAACCGGGCCAGGCCAAGCCCGGACATATTCGCGACCTCGACAAGTACTCTGAAACGGTGCGTCGGAAGAAAGTCGACTTCGACAGTCGCTTCGCCAGCGACTTTCAGGAGCTGGCTGAGCTTGGGCTAAACAGTTATCGCTTCAGCCTCTCATGGGCACGCTTATTCCCCCGTGCGGATATGAGCGAACCCGACCCAGACGGCGTCGCTTTTTATCGGGATGTCATCGCGGCCGCTAAGGCAAACGGACTCGAACCGCATGTGTCGTTGTTTCACTTTTCGACTCCCGAGTGGTTTTGGGAAGAACAGAATGGACAGCGAGGTTGGGAGCGGTCCGACGCGCTGACCCATTGGCGCCGCTACGTGGAGGCGGTATCTGAATTATTGGGCCCGGAGATTGACTACTGGTGCACGCTGAACGAACCCATGGTTTATGTATTGTGGGGCTACATTGAGGGCATCTTCCCGCCGCTGGAGCAACGAGCAGGCCCTGCCGATGT
>JAAEZV010000137.1 GCA_018222695.1 Gammaproteobacteria bacterium | reverse complement strand
CTCAACGCCCCGACCTCGCCCCCGCCCATTTCCTTGTTGGCCTTGTGGCCGTTGAAGGTGACGAGCGTCGTGTGGCTCATGAGGCGTTCAAGTCCGTGGTCAAGATCGACCGCAATCATGCGGCAGCCTGGGCGCAGCTGGCGCGCCTCAACGCCAGCGAGGGACGCATTGCACTCGCAGAATCGGCCTTGAAAGAGGTGCGACGCATACAACCCTCTGACCCTGCAGTGCTGGACCTTACCGGCACCGTGCTCAACCAGTTGGGCGAATACGAAACCGCCAAGGCCTTTTTTGCCCGGGTGAATCAGCAGGCGCCCGGCAAGACCGGCTACATGATGAATTTGGCCAACGCGCTGGTATTCAACGGCGATATTGATGAAGCAGCCGATCTGTTCAAGGAGGTCATTCGCATCGACCCGCGGAGCGCTCAGAGCCATTGGGGGCTCGCCAATGCGGTGAAAGCACAGGACGACCAGCATAGCCAACAGATGCGCGAGCTGGCGGAGCAGTACCCCAACAACCCTCGAGCGCGAGGGTTCCTTTACTACGCCATTGGCAAAGAGTGCGAAGACCTTCAGGACTGGGCTGGGGCCTTTGAGGCCTTCACGGCCGGCGCCGCAGCGCGGCGCCAAACCGTCGAGTTCGACGAGGCAGCAGAAGTAGCCATGTTCGAGTTCATTCGCGAACGCTTCAATGCCTCATGGCTGGCCGAGCAGCCTCCGGGTAATCCTGATGACTCGCCGATTTTTGTGTTGGGTCAGCCGCGCACCGGAACGACGCTGATCGAGCGCGTGATCACTAGCCACTCGCAGGTGCACTCGGCCGGTGAATTGCAGCAGTTCGGCCTCGCAACGCGCCGGGTCTCAAAGCATATCGACCGGCGCCGCTTTTCGGCAGAGCTCTTTGATGCCGCCGCCACAGCGGATCCGCGCGCCATTGGCGATATGTACCTTCAAACGAGCGCGCGTATGCGGGGCAAAACGCCCCGGTTTGTCGACAAGCTGCCGGTGAACTATCTGCACTTGCCGCTGATTCTCGCCGCGCTGCCCAATGCGCGGATAGTGCATCTTGTGAGAGGGCCCATGGACGCCTGTTTCGCCAGCTTCAAACAGTTGTTCGCAGATGCCTATTTGCATTCGTACGAGCAGCAGGAAATGGCGCGGCACCACATTCGCTACCGCCAATTGATGGATCACTACCGACAGGAATTCCCGGGGCGCTTCGTCGACGTCAGCTATGAGGATGCAGCCCGAGATCTCGAGCCTCATGCCAGAGCACTCATTGGCGCACTGGGGCTCGAGTGGGAAGACGCCTGCCTCAATTTTCATGAGAGCGATGCGGGTGTTGCCACCGCCAGCGCCGTGCAGGTGAGGGAGCCTGCCCACACCCGATCAATTGGGCGTTGGCGGCAATACGAGACCCAGCTCGCGCCAATGTGCGAGACGCTGACCCAGGCGGGCATTCCGCTCGACTGAGGCCAAAACACCCCCTCCAAGTACCCCCTCTGGGTAGGGGTATACACTGCGGCAATATCGCGCGAAACTTACGCGATGCAGCGATCCGCGCCGCTCTGCGCCAGTAATAAGCGCGCAAGGGGCCATGATCAAAGCTCTATTAGCGCAAAAAAGGAACAACGGAGGCCACCGTGAACTTTTCCTCTTCCCGAGACCGTTTTCACCGCCATTTGTTGCCGCTTGCGGTCTCTGCTGCAGTCGGCACCACCGGCATAGTTAGTGCGCAGACCCTTGAAGAGGTCGTGGTCACCGCCACAAAGCGCGAAGAGAGCGTCATGGACGTGCCGCTGGCGATAACCGCGTTATCCGGTAACTTCATCGCCGCCACCAACCTCGACGACGTCAAGGACCTGATTTCCTATACCCCCGGCGTCAGCGGTAACTCTCAGGACTCCTACATTGACGCGGTCAGCGTGCGCGGCGTCCGAACCCAGGACTTTGGCGTGGGTGGTGATCCTTCCACCGCCTTCTTCAAAAACGACCTTTATGAAGGCCGCAACGGCGCTGTGGTCACCAGCCTCTACGATATTGAGCGGGCTGAGATTCTGCGCGGACCTCAGGGCTTCCTGTTTGGTCGCAACTCAATTGGTGGCGCGTTCAGCGTACACACCAACAAGGCCCAGATCGGTAGCGGTGACGGGCACCTCGATATCGATCTGGGCGAACGGGACCGTGCCTCTTTTGAGGGGGCCATCAACGTGCCGATGGGCGACAGCTTCGCTATGCGATTTGCCGGATACTACTCTCAGGAAGACGGCTTCGCTAAAAACGTCTACTCGGGCAAGGATGAGATCGAGCACGAAAAGTGGGCGTTGCGTTGGTCGACGGCCTTCGAAACGGATCGCCTCAATGTGCAGACCGTGGTCGAGTACGAGGAGCGCCGCCAGAGCGGTTCCATGTACCGCGCTATCGACACGGGTGACATTTGGGACGCCTTCGACGCCTACATTGTCGACGACACCAGTCTGGCGGGCAGTAACGAAGAGCTGGATTCTGACATCAGTGAGGGTGAGCGCGACGATGCTGACATCCTGACGCTGGGCTTGTTTATTGATTACGACCTGGGCTTTGCGACCCTCTCGTCCAACACCGGCTTCAAGGACCACGACTACTACTACAAGGAAGACTACGACGGCACACCGCTGAGCATTAACAACTTCCAGTTCCAGCAGAGCGGAGAATACTTCCAGCAGGAGCTGCGGCTGACGTCTAACAGTGATGGCCCACTCAGCTGGTATACGGGTGTGTCCTACTACGACGAGGAGCTCGACGCCGAGTTCACCAACATCGGTTCAGAGGACCTGATGTGCCAGTACTACCTGAACTACTACGCCGAATACTACGGTTATGAGTTCTATTCAGGCTGTAGCGACTACTACTACGATTTTTACCCGACCGCCGACGGTATGCTGACCGAGTCAGGCAAGATCAAGGGGAAATACACCGGTTGGGCGGCCTACGCCAATATGGGCTTCGACATCACCGAGCGGCTGAATGTCGAGTTGGGCGTGCGCTATACCGAAGATGAAAAGGACTTCAGCACCTGGGTAATTGAGCCCGACAGCTATTTGGGACCTTATTTCATCTATGGCTTTGCAACAGACGGCTACATCTCCGATACCAAAAAGTGGGATGACACCACGTTCCGCGGACTGGTGACCTACGCGCCGACCGAAAACAGCATGATCTTTGCCAGCTACACCCAGGGCTTCAAATCCGGGGGTTTCGGTAGCTTTTGGGTAGAGGACAGCTCTGGCGCCGTACCAGCCTACGAGACCATTTCTCAGGGTGACGGCTATCTGCCCGGCACCTTCGAACCTGAAACGGCAGATTCCTATGAGATCGGCTTCAAGGCCAACTACCTCGATGGTCGCGGCAGCTTTGATGTGGTCTTCTTCATGTATGAATACGAAGACATGCAGGTGATCAACTACGTGAACGTCGACTACGACGATGACGGTGTGGCAGATGCATTCTCCGGTCGGGTACTGAATGTGGGCCAGACCGATGGCGAGGGCGTTGAACTATCCACAACGGTGGCGCTGGGAGACCACTGGACCCTCTATCTTGCAGGCGGCTATCTGGACACGGAGGCAACAGGACTGCAGGATATTTGCGGCGCTGAAGATGCCAATAGCTGCGAGGGCAGCTCCCTGTTCTGGGCGCCTGAGATCACGGCAGCAGGCAAACTGGATGCCCGCTACCCGATGGGCAACGGTACGCTCACCGGTAGCTTTGAGTTCTTCTATGAAGACGAACGCGGCGGTAGCTGGGAAGCGAACCCCGAGGGCTACATCGACGCCTATACAATCGCCAACCTGCGGGTGGGTTATGAGTCAGACAACAACTGGTACGTGCAGGCTTATGCCGAGAACGTCTTCGATGAGTTCACCTGGGACGGCTACAACGCCAATGGCGGTATTTTGCCTTCGCACTTCTTCGGCCCCATGCGCCCGCTGACGATCGGTGTGCGCGCCGGGATGAGTTGGGACTGAGTGCAACGCTGATGCAAAAACGCCGGCACTCGCCGGCGTTTTTTTTAGCGATCCTATGACAATCCTTTGTTACTTCCTGGGTGCGCTAATAACGCCCTTTTAGGTGCGGGGTCAGCCCAATAATGGACCGCTTATGGCGGTTACGGACGGCTGTTCTGCGCCAACTCTGGCGTCGGGCCAATCAGCTGCGCTCTCAGCCCGGGTCTGGGTGTGTCAGGGTCCAACCAGATTCCGCCAAACAGGGCCCCAAAATCACGATCTTCAACACTGCCAATTGGACTGCCGTTAAACCAGAATGCGCTGTCGCCCGACGCATTCAGCCCGAACACCAGATTGTCACCCTCAGTGATATCTGGCCATAGCTCACCCAACAACGCCAGCCATTCGTTCACTTTGGGATGGTTTCTGCCCTGTTCTTGCCACGCCTTCTCGGTCTCCTCGACGAGCTTGGCGGCGGGAATGTCCCGCAGGTAGCGCAGAGAAAGCCGGTAAGGGGCAGCCCCCTGCCAACGACCGCTGGGCGTGAACAGCGCCGAATCATAAACCTCCCAGATCAACACCTTGAGACGCGCCTCGCCGACCAGCGGCCAGACGTCGGTAGCCAAAGACAAGTCGCTCTGTGCCGGCATAGCGGACTGATCGATGGAGGGCGTCGACTGCCCAGAGGCGGCGTCGGTGAGCTCGGGTGACCGTGAAGGGTCTCCCGGCGTGAGGTCTGCGCCCAACGCGATTCCGGTCACGAGCAGATAGGCCGTCAAAAGGACTGAGGTTTTCATGCGGCAGGCGCCATGCGATGACTAATGCGATAGAGCAACGGCAATAAACAGATCCAGATGACGACGAGTACCGCGACAGAGAGCATCTCACCCAGAGGCAGCGAGACCGCACCCAACCCGGCGCCCACCATGTAGTTAAAGGGCACGGCGATACCGCCCAATACCGCTGCCAACCACATGGATTGTCCAATTTTGGCGAAACTTCGATAGAGCGCGGCCGCAAACACCCACCACAGCAAGATTAGCCAAAGAGGGACGATCGTCGCGGAATCAAAATCAAAAACACCGATCAGAGTAAGCATCACATCCACGCCAATCCCGATCATGGCGACCGGTAGCAGTCTGCGAAACTCGAGACCGCGGTCGGATACCAAATAAAAGTGCAGCGCCAAAGACAACAGCGC
>JAAEZV010000136.1 GCA_018222695.1 Gammaproteobacteria bacterium | reverse complement strand
ATCACAATCGCGTACCGCCCGCCCACGTTCTGCTGGGTGAGCTCGTAACTGCCGGGTTGATCAAAGATGAACGGGATGTAGTGCTCTTCATCCAGCACCTCGGCGCTCTGGTAGCGCCCATTGGCCTCGGGCAACGTAATCGTCGCAGGGGTGGTGAGGTCCAGAATCAAAAACGAATAAATGGTGTCAAAGTTGATGCGCAAAATGGTGCGGTCTGTAGGGTCGGGGGTGTTGCGCAGATGCATGAGCTGGCCCACGCCGCCGCTGCAGGTGGCCGCGGCGATCTTGCGCACATAGTCGCTGAAGATCACTTGGGTTTCGGCCAGTGAGTAGTTTTGCTTGTCTACGGTGGTGATCGGGCTCTCTGGTACCGAGAGCGCCGGGCTAGGGCAGTGGTCGTCGGCCAGTGCGGATGTGCTAAAGGCCATGAACGCACAGCCCATCGCCGCCAGGGCAGCAGGGCGGATCACGGTGCTCATCAAGATGTTAGGTGTCAGAAAGGCCATGCCAGGTCTCCTCGGTGCCCAAGGGGCGTTCAGTCGGTGCTCATGGGTCTCGCAAACTACTTGAGCAGTAACTTTTTGTCATTTTAATTCAGTCATTTAAGAGCGATTTGTCACCTTAGGCACATCCGATCGGGTCGTTATCAGCCGATCACATTGGCAACAGCCAGCCTTACGGCAGAGGCGTACTAGCAAAACTTTGGGGAATTAACTTGTCTGAACCCATAAACCTCATGAATGGCATGCATGACAAAAAACCATGCCGATGCGTCGTCGTTTGGGGCCCAAGTTCCGTATATTTCGCGGCCAATGAAATAGGTGCCCCATGGAACTCGACCCGTTTGTACTCTCGCGCATCCAGTTTGCAGCGAACATCACGTTTCACATCCTGTTCCCGACCATTACGATCGGGCTGGGGTGGTTTTTGCTGTTCTTCCGTGTGCGCTACACCCAGACCGGCAACATGTACTGGGAGCACGCCTATAACTTTTGGGTCAAGGTGTATGCGCTGACCTTCGCCTTGGGCGTTGTGTCGGGCATTACCATGAGCTTTCAGTTCGGCACCAACTGGCCGGGCTTTATGGAGCGCACCGGCAACATTGCGGGCCCCTTGCTGGGTTATGAGGTGCTGACCGCGTTTTTCCTGGAGGCTTCGTTCCTCGGCATCATGCTCTTTGGTAAGCAGCGTGTGTCCAACCGCACCCATTTGATTTCGACTTTCTTGGTCGCCTTTGGCACCTCGCTGTCGGCCTTCTGGATCTTGGCGCTCAACTCCTGGATGCATACGCCCGCAGGCTATGAGATCCGCGAAGGGCAGTTCTTTGCCGAGAGCTGGTCGGCGATTATCTTTAATCCCTCGTTCCCGTACCGCTTTACGCACATGATGCTCGCGAGTCTGCTGACCTCGGCGTTCTTGGTGGCAGGTGTGTGTGCCTACCGCATCCGCAAGGGTGTAGATGGCCCCGCGACCAAGTTGGTCCTGAAGTCTGGCATTTACACCGCCGCGCTGGTGATCCCACTGCAGATTTTGGCGGGCGACCTGCACGGTCTGAACACCCTTGAGCACCAGCCCGCCAAAGTGGCGGCGATGGAAGGCATCTGGGAGACCCAGAAGGGCGCCGGGTTCACGATCGTCGGTATACCCGATGAGGAAGCCCGTGAGACCCGCTATGCGTTGAAGATCCCCAATGCTGCGAGCCTGATTCTCACCCACGAGCTCGACGGTGAGGTAAAAGGCCTCAATGATTTCGCCGAGCACCCGCCCGTAGCGCCGGTGTTCTGGTCCTTCCGCGTGATGACCGGCGTCGGCACGCTGATGCTGCTGGTGTCCTGGTGGGGCGTGTGGCAGCTGTTCCGCCGCGGCAAGCTGAGTAACCTTGCGCTGCAGGCGGTATCGCTCATGACCTTCTCGGGCTGGGTCGCCAGCGTGGCAGGATGGTACGTGACCGAAATCGGCCGCCAGCCTTGGATTGTGCAGGGCTTGGTGTCCACGACCGAGGTGGTCGCGCAGCACCCGTCAGCCACGTTAGCGGGCACGCTGTTTGGCTACGTGGGTCTGTATTTGGCGCTGATGATCGCCTACATGAAGGCGCTGCGGATTATGGCGGTGAAGCCAGCCAAGTCCCTCGAGGAAGATTCCAATCCGCTGGGTACGCCGCTGGTAGGGACCACCGCGTGAGTGAAGCGCTGCCGCTTTTCTTTGTGTCGGCGATGGGCTTGTCGCTGCTGCTCTATGTGATTCTCGATGGGTTTGATCTGGGCGTCGGCATGTTGCTGCCTTTTGGCACCGACACCGAGAAGGACACCATGATCGCTTCGATCGGACCCTTCTGGGACGCCAACGAGACCTGGATCGTGATGGGGGTAGGGGTGCTGCTGATCGCCTTTCCCAAGGCCCACGGCATTATCCTGACTGCGCTCTATATCCCCGTCACCATTATGCTGGTGGGGCTCATTCTCAGGGGCGCGGCCTTCGACTTTCGTGTGAAATCTGCCGACCACCGCCAACCCATGTGGAACAAGCTGTTTGCGCTCGGTTCACTGATGGCTTCGATGGCCCAGGGCTGGATGCTCGGTGCTTACATTACCGGCCTTTCTGGTGACGCCATCAGCGTCGCATTTTCTATTTTGATCTCGCTCACCCTCCCGGCGCTCTACATCATGTTGGGTGGCGCATGGCTGCTGATCAAAACCGAAGATGAACTGTTTGATAAAGCCGCGCATTGGTGTCGCTTAGCGCTACCGCCCATGGCCTTTGCGCTGTTGCTGGTGTCGATCGCCACACCGCTGGTGAGTCAGGAGATTGCCGACCGTTGGTTCAAGCTGCCCGATGCGATTGGCCTCTTGCCCATTCCCATGAGCTGCGCGCTTGCAATCGTCGGCATGGACTGGATGCTACGCCGCCCCAAGGTGCTGCATGCGGGCTACGGCTGGTTCATTTTTGTGGCGCTGATGGTCATCTGCCTGATGGCCGCGATTGGCCTGGCCTACAGCATCTATCCCGATATCGTGATTGGCCGTATGACCCTGTGGGAGGCCGCAGCGGCCACGGAATCCCTGCAATTTATCTTTTGGGGCGCGATCATCACATTACCCGCCATATTGGGTTACACTCTGTACGTACACCGAGTGTTCTCTGGCAAGGCCACCGAACTCTCGTACGAATAATCCTGGGGGATTAGAAGCCGTGAGCGGGGGTGATGTTGGCCCCCGCTTTTTTGTGCCCGGCTGCTTTGTGCGTTGCGGGTATGGAGAGCAGTCAGCGCCTAGAGCTCGTTCTCCAGCGGGAAGATGCGCATCACGCCCCACACAAAACGTGTCCACCAAGTGGTGCCCGGGTCCTTGCTGAACTGAACCGGCTCGCCACCTGACTCACCCGACCACAGCAGCTTGCCGTTGTCATCAAGCGTTAGGCGCCACGCGGCATCAGGTGTAAAGTCCCGCGCCATCTCCTCAAGTACCTCAGCGGCAAAGCCGGCGTCATCGACTACCAGTGCTATCTCGGAGTTCCACACCCGAGAGCGCGGGTCCATGTTGTAAGAGCCGATGATCGACACGCGCTGGTCAAAGACCATGGCTTTGGTGTGCAAGCCGGCGCGGCCATCCTCGCCTACGCGGTCGAGATAGCCCGCGAGGCTGCCGTTGCCCTGCACCTCGTACAGATCCACACCGGCCTCAATCAAACGCTTGCGATAGGGCACATAAAAGGCATGCACCGAGTTGTGGTTATTCGACAGCGCTGAGTTGGTGAGGATCTTCATGCTCGCGCCCTGAGCGCCCATTGCCTCGATATTGCCCATCGTCGGGCCATTGGGGATCAAATAGGCGGTTTGAATCACCATGGATTTTTCGGGACGCAAGCTGGGGTCTTCAATCAGTGACATGAAGGCGGAGTCGGGTTGCTCGGTACTCCGGTCCGGCCGGTCAACAATGATGCGGGCGTCGGTCCACAACAGGTCACTGGATAGCGCACTCAGCCAAGCCGCTGTGGCGGCCGCGTTGTCTTCTTCACCTGAGGGCGTGACGCGCTCCCGCGCGGCGGCCAACACCGCAGTCTGTGTGGCGGTGGGCATTGCTTCCGGGCTGCTGTTCAGCACCTCAACAGGGAAGGCGAGTTCCGCGTTCCAGAAAAGATCAAAGGCGTTGCCAGCCTCGGCAGCCACGTCACCCAGGGCGATCGCGTCCATGTCCTGAAAATTAAAGCTCGGGTCCTGCCCAAAGTACTCATCGCCAATGTTGCGGCCACCCAGCACCGCGGCCACGCCGTCGACCAAAAAGATCTTGTTGTGCATGCGGTAGTTCAGGGTGGATTTTTTAAACGCGTAGTTCGCCTGCTTGGCGGCACCGCGGTTACCCATGGGGTTAAACAGCCGCACCTCTACGTTGGGGTGCGCGTCCAGCGTCTGATAGGCGCTGTCTCGGCCCGAGTGGTAGATATCGTCAAGCAGTATCCGCACCCGCACGCCGCGATCGGCGGCCTGTAGTACTTCGTGGGTCAACGCGAGGCCACTGTTGTCGCCCTGCCACAGGTAGTACTGAATATCGAGGGTAGTCGTGGCGAGTGCCGCCAGTTGCAGCCGGCTCTGCAGCGCCTCGCTGGGGTCAGCCAGCAGCCGAATACCGGAGTTCGGTTCGGACGTCGCCAGCGTCACCAGCGGCGAGGCTGCCGGTGCGGGGTCGTCGAATTGGCTAGTCGATTTGTCTGCGACTTGAGGGGCCGATGCGCAGGCAGTTAAGAAAAGACTGAGGCAAATGGCCCACAGGCCGCGCGGCGAGCGGACCCTTGAGAAAACCCGCGTAAACGTGGCGCGGGGCAGGGGCAAAGTCGACTCTCTCGGGGAACACATATCCATAGCACACCGCACTGCTAAGCGGTTGTCAAAGCGCCCCGCGGTGTCTGGGCGTCATAGTGGGGCATCGCAATCAGGCGGCCCGCAGCGCGCGGCCCAATGTTTGGTGGCCCAACGCTGCCTGCGCGGCGCCGTCTTTCCATGCCACCACGCCGTTGATGTACACCGAATCCACGATGCCCTCGGGCCGGTTCACCATCTGCTCGTGACCAAAGATCTCGCGGTACTCGAGCTTGCGGGTCTGGTCGGGCTGCCAACCATCGAGTGCGTCGGGGTTAATCAGCACCATGTCGGCCTGAGCGCCGATCTCCAGTGAGCCCACGTCCAAGCCAAAGATCTCGGCGGGCTCG
>JAAEZV010000135.1 GCA_018222695.1 Gammaproteobacteria bacterium | reverse complement strand
TGCCAACGCCACGCTGGGAAAGCGCGGACGCTAACCGCTTACAGCGCTCGGCGACTTCCCCCCAGTTACGACGGATACTGCCGTGGATCTGAGCCGGCAGATCGGGATAGACCCGCTCGGTGCGCTTCAGCACCGAGACCGGGGTCAGCGGCGCAAAGTTCGCCTGATTTTTATCGAGTTCAGGCCCGGAATAAAGGCTCATGTCGGGCGGCACTCCCTGAGTCAGTAACCTATGGGGCGGTCACCGTATCACGCAGGCACCCCGGCGAGTACGCTTTTAAAAATCAGGCAGAAAACGCTTTCGCACAGGCCGGCCGGGTCATGAGGCGATCCGCGTAGGCGCTGAGATTCGGAAACGCCTCGTCGGTCACAATCCCCAGACGCTTGGACATGATGCACGCGTGACCGAGCATCGTGTCGGCGGCGGAGAAATCTCCAATCAGATACTCCCGGCCTTCCATGGCAGCCTCCACAGGGGCCCAGGCCTTAGCCAATAGCCGCTGCGCCTGACCGCGAACCGTCTCGTCCTGGCGCTCGGGTGGGAGCAGTATGGTGTGCACAACGATGGTATTGACCGGCGGCATGACCATCCCCTCGCAGTAGTGGAACCACTGCAGATACTCGGGGAAGCGCGGGTCATCCGAGGCGGGCTTCAAGCCACCGTTTTTATGGCACTCCAGAATGTACTCGGCAATCGCACCAGACTCATAAATAGAGACGTTACCGTCATCCAGCACCGGGATACGGCCCAGCGGATGGCGTGCGCGATGCTCGTCGGACTTAAGGTCCTTGGGATGAAAGTCCATGCGATTCAATTCGTAATCCAGGCCGAGCTCTTCGAGTAGCCAAAGTGTGCGGCTGGCGCGGCTGTTGGGGGCAAAGTGCAGTGTCAACATAACGGGGATTCCTCAAAACCTGAGCGGATCGGCACTGTCGGCCGGACCGCGTGAAAGACAATAGACCGGACTGATTCTTACTATACGGCGCACACAGGATATTGGCATAGTATCTGCCAATAATTAAGCCGTTGTGTCGTTCTCCGAGAGCGGTGTGTCAGAGAAGGGGAGTCGCTCTGAAACATGGTCTCCATCGTCTATCAACCGCACCCCCAAACCAATCAGTCTCACCGGCTTGGCCTTGCGCTCCCAGCCCTCTGCCAACAAGTCCTGATAGTCAGCTTCAACGGCCTTCGTTCCCACCCGCTCCACTGTGGTCGTGGTGAAATCGTTGAACTTCAATTTGACGAAGGCCTTGTCGATGGCGTGCCAAGCTTTTGCCGCCTCGATTCGCTCCATCAGATTGATATAGAGCCGCTCAATTATCGGCGCCCACTCGGCCGGGCCACTCACGTCCTCGGTAAAGGTCCGCTCGACGCTCACAGATTTGCGCACCCTACTCGGCTGAACGGGTCGCTCATCGCGACCCCGTGCGCGCTCATGAAGCACGACGCCAAACTTGCCGAAACGACGCCGCAAGTCATGCAAGCTCCACTCCCTTACGTCAGCACAGGTTCTGAGCCCGTAACGATGCATTTTTTCCGCTGTCACCGCACCCACCCCGGGAATCTTCTTCACTGACAGCGCGGCGACAAAGGCATCGACTTCATCAGGCGGCACGACCGTCAGGCCATCGGGCTTCTTCCAATCCGAGGCGACCTTGGCAATGAACTTATTCACCGACACGCCGGCCGACACGGTGATATCAAGCTCCTCGCGGACCTGTTGCCGAATAGCTTTGGCAATCCGGGTGGCAGTCAGTTCCTCATCGGAGATCTCGCTGACATCGAGGTAAGCTTCATCCAGCGACAACGGCTCAATAATTTCGGTGAAGTTAGCGAAGATGCCGCGCATGACTTTGGAGGCCTCGCGGTACTTGTGCATCTGGGGCGGGACAACAGTCAGCTGTGGGCAGAGCCGCATCGCCTGCGCCGTGGGCATGGCCGAACGGACACCATAAGCGCGCGCATCGTAATTACAGGTCGTCAGCACGCCGCGGCGCTCGGCGCTGCCCCCCACCGCCATAGGGATGCCCTGCAGTTCCGGGTTGTCCCGCATCTCGATGGCGGCGTAAAAGCAATCGGCATCAATGTGAATGATCTTGCGCTGCATGGTTTGAGATTACACTGAAAACCCAAGGCTTTACCGCAGCGGCAAATTCGCTCAATCTCACAGTCCCAATGCTGAAACAAACTCATGACTAGTCAATCTGCAGCTGACGCCGCTCGCCCTAACCCATTGTTGGGGGATGCCGCTCTGGCCGAGCGTATTTTTCGGCATATTGATGACGGCACGACCGACCTCGGTGAGTCCGTCTGGCGAGAGCCGGTATCACATTATTTGAGCCGTGAGCGCTTTGAGGCGGAATGCGCGCTGATTCGACGACACCCGACACCCTTTTGTCCTTCTTCGGCGCTGCCCGAAAACGGTAGTTACCTAGCCCGAATAGCCGCGGGCAATCCCGTCGTTGTCACAAGGGGAGACGATGGCGAAGTCAGGGCCTTTATCAACGCGTGTCGTCACCGAGGTATGCAGGTGGCCTCGGGCAGCGGCTGTGCCAAGGCGCTGTCTTGTCCCTATCACGGCTGGACCTACGGTCTCGATGGCACCCTCAAGGGGGTTCCGGGCCAGAGCGGGTTCCCGGATTTGGATCGGGAGCAACATGGCCTCAAATCAGTCTCTGTCATTGAGCAAGGCGGTATTGTGTATGTACAGCAGGAAGGGGACATAGATCCGACGCAACTTACCCACGCGCTGGAGCACTTTTCAGTTGATCAGCAGCTGTTTGATCAACAGGTCCTCACGGATGCCGCCAACTGGAAGCTACTCTATGAAACGCTGATGGAGGGCTATCACATTAAGTCTCTTCATCGCGAATCCTTTTACCCATTTGGATACGATAACCTCAACGTTGTGGAAACCTTCGGGCCCCACTCACGTGTGGTTTACCCATTCCAGCGAATCGAGCAAATCCGATCAACGCCAACCGAAGACCGCAAATTGAATGGGCTCGTGACATCGGTTTACATGCTGTTCCCAAATGCGAGCATCTCAGTGCTGTCTAAACACAGCAATCTTGTCATTCTCGAGCCCGTCTCTCCCACTCAGTCTCAATGGGTGATTTACAGCATGGTGAATAAGGGCCCCGATGGGAGCCCCATCACCCTTGACGAGGCCAAACGCGACGCAGCGTTTGTCAGCGACTCAGGCCAGGAAGAGGATCGCGCCGCCGCCACCGCCATTCAGGAAGCTTTGCCCAGTGGTGCCAACTCTCACCTGACGTTTGGCTATTTTGAAAAAGCCATCGTTCACTTTCATCAGCAATTGGAGCGAGCACTCAACCTATCATCCAACGGCTGAAACCTTTTTCTAAGCAGTCAGGGAGCCCACATGACACGCCTATCAGCCCCCTCTCCTGAGTCACTCAAAGAGTGCGAAGCACAGCTCTCGCAGGCCGAGACCCACATGGGTTATCGGCCCAACGATGTCTTGAGTTTGTGCCACTGGCCTGAGCTACTGCAGAGTCTGGGCGGTTTGGTGCATACCGTGCTGCAAACCGGGGAAGTTGACCCCACGTTGAAGCGACTGATCGGCATCATCAGCAGTCGCACCCAAGGATGTACCTACTGCACCGCCCACTCAAGTTATGGCGCGAGTCAGCTAGGCGTCGAGGCAGAGAAAATCGCCGCGGTGTTTGAGTTCGAGACCTCGCCGCTGTTTACCAATGCGGAGCGGGCAGTGCTGCGCGTTGCTTGGCACGGGGCACTGCAACCCAATGCAGTAACGGATGAGGACATGGAGGCGTTGAGGGCGCACTTTTCAGATCGCGAGATTGTCGAGATCGTGGCCGTTTTGTCGCTCTATGGCTTTTTGAACCGCTGGAACGGCACGCTGAATACGGAACTGGAGGCGCCACCCGCCGCATTTGCGGCCTCTCTGCCAGAGTGAGTCCGTGTTAACGGCTCACCCGGCCACTATGCGCTAGCTGTCCTCGCCCGCCTGCACTTTCTCAAAGTGCGCCTCAAGGATCTCACTGCCAAGGGTTGAGCCATCGTTGTTGCCCAGCTTGATCGCAGGCCACGCCCCGCTGGCAAACATAAACAGCACCGTAGTGCCCTCGGGGCCCGCGACCAGCGGTCCGTACCCCCGGTTGGCCAAACCAATGCGGATGTCACCAGCGTGATGCCAGGTCGCACCGACCCGTTGCGACCCTTCCAGAATAATTTCGGTGTAGTCACAGTCGTGGGTATGCGCCTCGATGGTGCAGTCGGGCGGATAAAACACCTTAAAGACGGTGGGAGACTCTGCCCGGGTCGGATCGCCAACGCGGTACATCGACGAAATCACCCCGGTGGGAAGCTCAATCTTGTCGAGGTCCTCCCAATTCATCGCATAGTGACCCTTGCGCTCGAGGGCCTCCTTGATTTCCTGATCAGTCGCTTGTCCCACAATCGCTCCTTACTGCCGTGCGCTGGCAAATAAACACAGCTGCTGGAGCGCAACCGTTGCCGCAGCGAGTGAGGTAATCGCGCCCACATCGTATTGCGGCGCCACCTCAACCACGTCCATACCGACCAGATTAACGCCCTTTAAGTGCTGCAGGATCTGCATGGCCTGATGGGTCGACAGACCACCGACCACCGGCGTGCCGGTACCCGGAGCAAAACTGGGGTCCAGACAGTCGATATCAAAGGTCAGATAACAGGGCCGATCACCCACGATGCCTTTTACCTCTGCGGCCAAATCAGCGGCCTTCATATCGTGCACCTTAGGGGCATCAAAAATGTTGAAGCCATGGTCGCTGTCGTTGTGGGTGCGCAGGCCGATCTGTGCGGAGTGCGCCGGTGAAACAAGTCCCTGCTGAGCCGCGTGATAGAACATGGTGCCGTGATCAATCCGCTGGGCGTCTTCCGCCCAAGTGTCAGAATGGGCGTCAAAGTGGATGAGCGACAGTTCGCCGTACTTCTCAGCATGCGCCCTGAGGAGGGGATAGGACACGAAGTGATCGCCCCCAATAGATAGCAACGCGGTATCGGTAGCGAGAATCTCGCGGGCGCACTCGTAAATCTCATCCGGCACCCCGGCGGGGTTGCCCGCATCAAAATCACAGTCGCCGTAATCAACAATCGCCAGTGTTTCCAGCGGCGAGAAGCCCCAACCCACCGCTTGGCGCTCCCAGGCGAGGCTCGCCGACGCCTCGCGCACCCCA
>JAAEZV010000134.1 GCA_018222695.1 Gammaproteobacteria bacterium | reverse complement strand
GGGCAAGGTCCAGCTCGCCGGACAAAAGGTGAAAGTGTCGCGAGAAGTGGCCCCGGGGGACATCTTGCGCATCCGCCAAGGTTGGGATGAGCGCGAGGTCACAGTCATCGCGACTAGCGAGCAACGGCGGGCGGCGCCGATCGCCCAAACCCTTTACCAAGAAACCGAGGCGAGCGTCGAGAGACGCACCCGCGCCGCACAGGCGCGCAAAGCTGCAGGTACGCTGGCAAGGCCCTCACAGCGCCCGGGTAAACATGAACGCAAAGCATTGGAACGCTTGAGAAAGCAGTTCGACCCCAGCTGATTTAAGTCGGCGCCGAAAACAAAACTTGGGGTATGATCGTTGGCATGATTGAAGAGTTGCCGACAACCAGACCCCACACGCCACTACTCGATGGCGTATCGACTGATCTCGACGCACTCTCACAGCTGCAAAGTCACGAACTGGTGCAGTTGGCCGAAGAGCTTCGACACGACCTGCTCTACTCTGTAGCAGGCACCGGGGGGCATTTTGGTGCCGGGCTGGGTGTCGTCGAACTGACGGTGGCGCTGCACCATGTTTTCAATACCCCCCACGATCGCATCGTGTGGGATGTCGGGCACCAAACCTACCCCCACAAAATTCTGACCGGACGGCGCGATCGCATGCACAGCATGCGACAGCTCGAGGGCCTATCCGGATTTCCCAAGCGCGCCGAGAGCCCCTTCGACACCTTCGGCGTGGGCCACTCTTCGACCAGCATCTCCGCGGCGATGGGTATGGCCCTGGCGGCACAGAAACAGGGTATCGACCGCAAGGTCGTTGCCGTCATTGGAGACGGCGCGATCACTGGCGGCATGGCTTTTGAGGCGCTGGCTCACGCGGGCCATGAACGCCCAAACATGCTGGTCATCCTGAATGACAACCAAATGTCGATTGGCCACAACACCGGCGGGTTGGCAACCTATTTCGCCAAGATCTGGGCCAGCAAGACCTACACCGCACTGCGGGAGGGCTCCAAAAAGATCCTTGGGCATGTTCGCGGCGCCTGGGATCTGGCTAAAAAGACGGAAGAACATATGAAGGGCATGGTGGCACCGGGCACCATGTTCGAAGAGCTGGGCTGGCACTATATTGGGCCACTAGATGGTCATGACCTGCCGCAGCTGGTGAACACGCTCAAGGTCATGGCTGATCTCAAAGGCCCTCAATTCCTTCACATTCGTACCATTAAAGGAAAGGGTTTTGCCCCGGCGGAGCGCGACCCCATCGGCTACCACGCGATCAATAAACTGGAACCGGCCAAACCTGCAAAGTCGGCGGTGCCAGCCAAACCCAAGGCTCCCAAATATCAGGACGTGTTCGGACAGTGGCTCTGCGACCTCGCGGCTCAAGATGACCGGGTGGTGGGCATTACCCCCGCCATGTGTGAGGGATCAGGCATGGTGCAGTATGCCAAGGCGTTTCCCGAGCGCTTTTATGATGTAGCGATCGCCGAGCAACACTCGGTGACCCTGGCTGCGGGTATGGCCTGCGATGGACTCAAGCCTGTGCTCGCCATTTACTCCACCTTTTTGCAGCGCGGCTACGATCAGCTGATACACGATGTGGCCCTGCAGGGCCTCGACGTCACCCTGGCCATTGATCGGGCGGGCCTCGTGGGTCAGGACGGGCCCACGCATCATGGCACCTTCGACCTGTCTTATTTGCGCTGCATTCCCAATATGGTCGTTGGTGCACCCAGCGATGAAAATCAGTGCCGGCAAATGTTGCAGAGTGCGTGGCTCCATGACGGACCCTCGGCGGTCCGCTACCCGCGCGGGGAAGGCACTGGCGCCACGATCGAGGCTGGACTCCCCACGATGGAGATCGGCAAAGCCGAGCTGGTGAGAAAAGGGACCGGCATCGCCATCCTGAATTTCGGCGTACTGCTGGATCAAGCGCTGACCGCCGCCGAAACATTGGGCGCAACGGTGGTCGACATGCGCTGGGTGAAACCTCTGGATGAGGCAATGATTCTTTCTTTGGTTGAACAGCATGATCTGCTGATCACTTTGGAGGAAAACGCCGTCGCTGGTGGTGCGGGGAGCGGCGTCGCCGAGTTCCTCGCCAACGCAGGCGTTATTTGCCAAGTGCGCCATATCGGCATTCCCGACGCCTTTATCGCACATGCCGGGCAAGGTGAATGTCGGCGGCTGGCGGGGCTCACCGCCGACAGCATCATCGCGGTGGCACAAAGCACGGCGCCGGTCACAACCAACCAACAAGCCCTATAACCTCTTACCCCTGTAAGGCACTGAACCGTGGCCAAATCGAGTAAAGCGGCAGCATCACCCAGCATCACTGAGCAAATGACTGAGCTGAGTGAACTGGTTGAGCAACTGGAAGACCCGGAAATCGAACTGGAAGCAGCGCTGGTGCTGTACGAAAAGGGCGTCAAGCTGAGCGGCAGCATTCAAAAAATTCTTGAGTCTGCGGAGCAACGCGTCGCGCAGGTGGCCGCGGACGGATCGCTGCTGGAAGAGGATGAGGCGTCAGACGAAGCCTGAGTCTGTTATGGAACCCTTCGCCTGGCTGAGCTGCCCTGATCCGAAACTTGCCGAAGCGCTCGACTATCTCGCGCAGCACCCCGGTAAACAGCTACGCAGCCGATTAACCGTCGCCAGCGCCGAGCTGGTCGCGGGG
This sequence comes from Gammaproteobacteria bacterium, assembly GCA_018222695.1. Lineage (GTDB taxonomy): Bacteria > Pseudomonadota > Gammaproteobacteria > Pseudomonadales > Halieaceae > Luminiphilus. The sequence goes on along the minus strand of JAAEZV010000134.1, from coordinate 2,548 downwards.
GGAAGCGTCCCCGCCGCCGTCATGGCAGGCGAGGCGATCGAACTACTCCACACCTACTCACTTGTGCACGATGATCTCCCGGCGATGGACGATGATGACCTCCGGCGGGGTCAACCCACCTTGCACTGCGCCTTCGACGAGGCGACCGCCATTCTTGCCGGCGATGGCCTGCAAGCCGCCGCCTTTCAGCGGCTCACTGAAATAGAAGCTTTGAGCGCAGAGCAACGACTCGACATGATCGGGGTCGTCACCAAAGCCGTCGGCTTTCATGGCATGGTGGGCGGTCAGGCACTCGATCTGGCTGCCGAACATCAAGCCGTCTCTGTTAACGCTCTCAGGGACATACACAGCCTTAAAACCGGTGCGCTCATCTCAGCGTCGGCGGAGGTCGGCGCCATCTGCGGCGGCGCGACCCGCTCGCAGCGCGAGGCGCTGGTGCGATTTGCCAAAGCGATCGGGCTTGCCTTTCAAGTCACTGACGATGTCCTCGACGTCACGGGCGATAGCGCCTCACTGGGTAAAACAGCCGGCAAGGACGAGCGCGCAGAAAAATCCACCTATGTCAGCACGCTGGGCTTGGAGGGTGCAAAACAGGAGGCCGACGCGCTGCTCAATGAGGCACTCGACGCGTTGGCTGAGTTTGGAGACACCGCTGAGCCACTACGAAAGCTGGCCCGCAAAATGGTTCACCGGGACACTTAATCGCGTAGTGCGGGCCGCTTCCAAAAAGTGGCCAATCAACTCATTGCTCAAGCGGCAACACGATGAACCCGATGCGGCACGGCGCGCACGCGCTGCCCCAATTCGGGCGGGCCCTAGCTAGCCGACCGCAATCGCCATCAGTGCCGCGGTCATACACCCGCCAGCCATTGCTCCCGCAGCCACATCATCCAGCACCACGCCCCATGCGCCTGGAACCCCGCGCTCCAAGGCACTGACCGGCCACGGTTTAACAATATCGAACAGCCGGAACAGCAGTAGCGACCCAATCAGTAACGGCATGCTGGGCAAATCAAAAGTCAAAACACTCATGGGGATAAGCGCCGCCAACCATAGCCCTGCAAATTCATCGATCACGATCGCAGGGTGATCGATCACACCCCAAGCAGCGCCTGCACGCTTGGATGACCACACCGCCAAAGCAGTGAGTCCGAACCACCCCCACCAGTGCCAGATCGGCGGCATGTCCAACAAAAAGGCCAATAATGCCGTAGCGACAATGCTGCCTGCCGTCCCGGGTGCCACCGGTGACAGCCCGGCACCGGCACCAGCCGCGATCAGTGTCGCCACATCGGTAATCGTTGCCTTGGTGGGATCGTCGTGATCAGCGGCGGAAGTGGTCATAGCCGATGCGCTCTGGGGTTCGATCACAGCTTATCCCGCTTCCCGCGACAACTCGACCCATTTCCGTGCAGCCGTCCGGCAGGGGTATTTTGCGCGGTAGCGTGAATAGCAATTCGTAGTCATCGCCGCCGGCCAGCGCCCAATCCAGACTCTGACCGGGATCCACCGATGATCTCATCGCCTCCGACAGCGGCAGCAGTGCGCTGTCAATTTCGAGCCCGACATCACTCGCTGTGGCCACATGAGAGGCATCTGCCAAGAGCCCGTCGGAGATATCGATGCAGGCGGTTGCACAGCCCCGAAGAGTTTCCCCCAGCGCCAGACGAGTCGAGGGTCTGGTATATCGTGTCGCCAAAAATTCCGCTGCTGACTCATCGACTACAAGCCTTCCGCTGATCACTGCAAGGCCCGCCGCCGCATCACCCAGGGTGCCACTGACACAGAGTCGATCACCGGGGAGCGCGCCAGAGCGCGTCAAATAGCTGTCCGCCGGGGTGGAGCCGAGCACGGTGACTGTCAGGCTCAGCGGTCCTCGCGTCGTATCGCCCCCCACCAGCGGCGCCCCGATCACCCTGCAGGCATCAGCGAGCCCTCGAGAGAAGCCCTCCAGCCAGACCCGATCTCCCTCCGGAAGCGTGAGAGAGAGCAACAAGGCCTCGGGGGACGCACCCATGGCCGCCAAATCGCTGATAGCAGCCATCACACTTCGGTAAGCCACATCGGTGGGCGAGAGCGTGGCCAAAAAATGCACGCCCTCAACAGTCGTATCGGTAGAGACGTGAAGGAGATGCCCGTCGGGCAATCCGAGCGCGGCGGCGTCGTCACCGATACCCAAGCGAACTGATGAGCCTTGATCCAATCCGGCAAAAAAATCCTGAATCAAATCGAATTCGCTATCTGACATCAGCTCTCTTGCGCGTGCTCCACGGCTCGCAGATCTCTGGCGATCTTGTCTAGCACGCCATTGATGTATCGATGGGAATCTGTGGCGCCAAACTTTTTTGCCAGGGCGACCGCTTCATTGATGACAACTTTGTATGGCACATCGATGCGGTCTCTCAGTTCAAAGGTACCCAGGCGCAACAGATTTCTCTCGATCGGATCGAGCTCGTCAAGCTTGCGATCAAGGGCGGGTGTGAACAGCGCCTCAAGGGCTTCGACATCGCCGACAACACCTTTCAGCACGGCGCTGAAGTAGTCGCCA
>JAAEZV010000133.1 GCA_018222695.1 Gammaproteobacteria bacterium | reverse complement strand
GATTCAGGCGCTCAATCACATAGGGACCGACCACCATGGAGATGGCCAGCGCCGTGCAGGCTGCGAGAATGCCTCGCAGCGTCAGGTACTGGAATACGGCAAATCCCGGATCAATGGCGAGCAGCTGCTCGCTCAACCACATCAGCATGCTGTAGCCCCCCCCGAAGAAAGAAGCCACGCAACGGTGTGCTCCAAACCGGCTCCTCGCGACCCCTTCACCCAAATGGTGTACTCAGCAGGCAAGGCGGGAAAATCACTCTGCAAGGCCGCCTGATCGTCAAAGCACAGGGCGTCGCGCCCGAAAGCCTCTGCCGCAGGCGATGCCTCACTACCCACTGTGATCAGCTGGTCTATGCCGAGCTGCCTCGCGTTACGCCCGACTTCCTGATGAAGCGACTGACTGTCCTCCCCCAGCTCAAGCATCGGGCCCAACACCAATACGCGGTAACCGGGCTGTCTCGACAACACCTGTAGTGCCGCGTTGACCGCCGCGGGATTAGCGTTATAGCTGTCATCCACTACCGTGCCGCCGTCGGGCAGATGGGTGACGGCACCGCGGCCAGCACCCGCGCCCGTAGCTCGAACGGCACGCGCCGCATCACTCGGCGCAACACCTATCTCGATCGCGATGGCCAGCGCTGCCAGTGCGTTCTTCACGTGCTGCTCACCCGCGAGCTGCAAGCTAATTGGCTGAGAACCCGCCGGGGTCAGTAACTGAAAGTGGCTACCCTCTATTCCCAGATGCTCAATATCCGCAGCCCGGTAGTCCGCGTCCTCAGCCAGACCAAAGGTCACCTGCCTTGCAGTGCCTGCCTGCTCACGCCACTGCGGCAACCACTTCTGATCGGCATTGATAACAGCGAGGCCGTTACCCGCCAGTCCTTCGAAGATTTCACCCTTGGTGGTGGCAATCGCGTCGACACTGTCATAGTGAGCGAGGTGGGCAGCCGACGCATTCAGACATACCGCAACGCTGGGTCGCGCGAGCTGGCATAGATAGGCAATATCGCCGGGCTGCCCCGCCCCCATCTCGATCACGCCGAACCGATGGTTATTGGTCAACCCAGACAGCGTGATCGGTACACCCAGCTCATTATTCTGATTGCCAACGGTAGCGTGCACCTCGCCCGCTGTTGCCAGTGCCGCCGCAACAAGATTTTTAGTCGTGGTTTTGCCCGCGCTACCGGTGATAGCGATCACATCGCCCTCAAATGCCTGCCGCTTAAGCCAACCAAATCGGCCGGAAGCCTGCAGGACGTCGGCAACCACCAACTGGGGAGACAAGCCCTCTAGCTTGCGCTCGGTAAGAAGCGCTGATGCCCCTGCCGCCAACGCTTGGGGAGCAAAGTCATGACCATCGACTCGCTGACCCGACAGTGCAGCAAACAGGTCACCGGCCTTCACCTCGCGACTGTCTATTGCTAAGTTTTGGAGCGCGACGGATTCACCCACCAGCTGTCCGCCGGTCTCTTCGGCCAAGGCCTGTAGTGCAATGGCAGACATCAGGCTGCCTGCCTCTGCTGCAGGTGCTGGGCGGCGCGCTCGGCATCATTAAACGGCAAGCGCACACCAGCAATTTCCTGATAGGTCTCATGCCCTTTACCCGCAATCAGGACGGTGTCACCCACCTTGGCCTCGGCAATCGCCAGCGCAATCGCGGCAGCCCGGTCAGCCTCGACAATCGGTGAGTCATCACAACCCAGCAAAATATCGTCGATGATGGCTTCGGGAGATTCTGAGCGGGGGTTGTCACTGGTCACGATCACACGGTCCGCAAAGCGACACGCAATGGTCCCCATCTCCGCGCGCTTGCCGGGATCGCGGTCACCGCCGCAACCGAACAACACCCAGAGTGCGCCGGCGTTATCGGTTTCTTTCACTGCACAAATGGCGCGTTCCAGTGCATCCGGAGTGTGGGCGTAGTCCACGATGACACGGATGTCAGTCCCATCACCCACCGCTTGCAGTCGCCCCACCACTGGCTCCAGCGCCTCAGCCGCGGCAAGCGCCTCCGAGAAGTCGACGCCCAGCGACAATATTGCAGCCATAGATGCCCCGACATTGAAGGCATTGAAACGACCGCTCAGCGCCGTTCGCAGGCGACCGTCGCCCCAGGGTGTGCGAAGCTTTAGCACCAGCGGTATGGCTTGCACGACTTCAATGCTGATCTCCGCGTTGGCGCCGACTACCGACACACCCAAGGCACCCGACCGCCAGACATCGGCGTGGGCGATTACCGCCTTATCGTCCGCGTTGTAAATGCGACTGGCTGGCTCAAACTCCCGGAATAATTTCAGCTTTGCCTCGCAGTAAGCATCCATCGAATGGTGATAATCCAGATGGTCCCGGGACAAATTGGTGAACACGCCGACATCAACCGTTAACCCATCCAGTCGCCCTTGATCGAGCGCGTGACTGGACGCCTCAAGCGCCACACACTCGACCCCGTGATCACGCCACTGGCGCAGCTGACGGTGGAGTGCGAGGCAGTCGGGCGTGGTGTTGCGTGTCTCGGTGGGCTTTTGATCGAGCCGCATGCCCAGCGTGCCGATCGTCCCGGTCTTGCGTCCCGTGCGTCGCAACATCTGCGCCGTTAAATCGACAACCGATGTCTTGCCATTAGTGCCCGTCGCCGCGACCACTTTGAGATCACCGGAGGGCGACCCATAGAGACGATTTGCGAGGGCGCCGAGTTCACCCTTGAGACCTGAAACGGAGATAACCCTCTCATCGTCTCGATTAAGCTCCCGACCGGACTCCGTCAGCACCGCCACAGCGCCAGCCGCTAACGCCGGCTCGATAAAATCTCGACCATCGTGCTCAGCGCCCGGTAACGCGACAAACACATCGCCCGGCTCCAGCGCCCGCGTGTCGAGGGTCAAGTTGTGCACCATCACGTCGGGTGCGGCGGGCTCGTTGATCAGCGTGCGCAGATTCATACTCACTGCCGACCCCCAGAGGCGGCGAGTAACGCCCCCAGCTCTGATTGGTCGGGCTGAGCATTGCGAATGCGCAGCACCTCCTCGGTAATACGCGAGTAGACCGGCGCTGCCGCCAATCCGCCGCCGTAGTGATCACCACGGGGCTGGTCGATGAGAATCGCCGTGACGTAACGCGGTGCGCTCATGGGCGCGACACCGACGAACAGGGCGACATACTGGTCATCAAGGTAGCCGCCGGCGCCCACCTTGTGCACCGTTCCTGTTTTGCCACCTACGGAAAACCCGGGCACCTGAGCCAGCGTGGCCGTGCCGCCCTGTTCCGTAACACGATCCAATACCTCGAGTACGTCTCGCGCAACCTCCGGTTGAATCACCTGCTGGCCGGCGGGCAGCGCATCAGGATCCTGACGCAGCAGCGTTAGCGGTCGTCGTATGCCACCGTTTGCCAAAATGGCATAGGCGCGTGCGAGCTGAATCGGTGTCGCCGTCAGACCATAACCAAAGGCAAGCGTAACTTTTTCAATGTCGCTCCAGCGCGCCAAGTCCGGCAATTGGCCGGCGCGCTCACCGGGAAAGCCGGTGCCGGTCGACTCGCCCAAGCCGAAGCGATAAAGAACATCCAAAATGGCCTCGTGTCCCACCGCCTGCGCGATTTTGGTGACGCCCACCTGACTGGATTTTTCGATGACTGTTGATACCGAAATCTCGCCATAATCCCGTGGATCGTGGAGCATCTTGGCGCCCACCCGGATCCGCCCTGGCGCCGTATCGACAATACTGTCGATATGAAACTGACCGCTTTCCAGAGCCGCCACCAGCGTTAAGGTTTTAATGGTAGAGCCCGGTTCGTAGGCATCTGTCAACGCACGATTGCGCGCGCCGCTGAAATCCAGCGCCTCACGGCTGTTGGGGTTGAACACGGGATAATTGCTGACGGCAAGCACCTCACCGGTCCAAGCATCGAGCGTGATCGCTGAACCCGCGGCCGCGCCGGTTTCCTTCATCGCGCGCTGAAGCTCGCGGTGTTGGGCGTACTGCAGACGCAGATCGAGGCTCAGGGCAAGCGCCTTACCCGGGCGAGGCTCCTCTGTCACCCCGAAATCGCGGACCGCATCCCCGTGCAGGTCTTTGATGAATCGTTTTTTACCTGGCACACCCTGAAGCCAATCTTCAAATGCCAGCTCGACACCCGCAATGCCGTGCCCGTCGACATTGGTCAGCCCCAGCAGCTGCGCGGTGACCTCTCCTGCCGGGTAATAACGTCGGTACTCGCGCTCTCCCCGTACACCCGGAAAGTTCTCTCGCAATACTTGCCGGGCAAATTCTGGCGTTTGATGCCGCGCGAGATACATAAACTGCTTGTCGCCATAAAATCGCAACTTGTCGCGGAGTGCCGCCGCATCGAGGGAGAGCCGTGCCGCAAGATCGTCAAGGCGCGGGCTGTCCTTCAGTTGTTGCGGGTTCGCCCACAATGAGACCACAGGGGAGCTGACCGCCAGCGGTGTACCATTGCGGTCCTCGATCAAACCCCGATAAACCGGTATCTCCGCAGTACGGACGGTTCGCAAAGCGCCCTGCTCGCGCAGAAAGACCGCGCCCTGCCCTCCATCGGTGACCTGAAGGAGAATCAGCCGGCCCACCAATGTGGCCGCCAATGCAGTGAGGCCAAGACAGATCACCACAAAGCGCCATCGCGGCAATCGGTATGTCTGCTTTGCGCGCGTCATTCCTCGATGACCTGTGACAGGCTGAGGTCGGGCACCTGCATGGAAAGTGTCTCGGACGCTATCTGACTAATGCGATGCGGTGCCGCCCAGGTATTGACCTCCAGCAACAAGCGCGTGTACTGCTCCTGTAATTCCCAGCGCCGCAGTTCAAGATCCTGGAGCCGGGCATAACCTTCGCGAACATGATGAGTACTCGCCACCACGGCGAGCGCTGAGACGAGGAGGCCAGCGCTCAAAAGCACAATGGTGGCCGAGGGTGAGAGGGGTAGCTGGCTCACGGCAAACGTTCCGCAACGCGCATGATCGCTGACCGGGCACGGGGATTGTCAGAGACCTCCTTCTCTGACGGCATCACTGCCTTGCCCACTTGGCGCAAAGATCCCCGATGCGCTTCATACTGAACAGGCACACCTGGGGGTAGCTGTTCGCCGCGCGCGGCCTGCCTGATAAAACGTTTGACGATCCGGTCTTCCAGAGAATGGAAGCTAATCACCACCATCCTGCCACCCGGCGCCAGTGCCAGCACAATGGCCTCCAGCACCTCACGC
>JAAEZV010000132.1 GCA_018222695.1 Gammaproteobacteria bacterium | reverse complement strand
CCGGGGAAGAAAAAGGCATTGGGGAACAGGTGGTACTCGATCGAGTCGAGCATTTCGCTGTCGGATACGTCGGAGAAATCGACATTCAATTGTGCGCCCATCTCGTCACGCAACAGCTGTGCACCGACTGCTCGCGCCGTTTCACCGGTTTGCAGTGTGCGCTGGGTCACCGGCAGCCCTGCCAGTAATTCTTGCTCGGTCAAAGGTGGCTCGCGCCATTTATCGCCGGGGTAGTCCGAGAGGGATTCGGGGAAGTAGTGGCCGATGTTGTGAATGAAGCGACTCACGTGGGGCCCAAAAATATCGTATTGGGTGTTGGCGCCCGTTGGCGAATCGTGGGTGGTGAAGTTGTGATACGCCTCCATAAACGCTTCCTGCGCGGCTTTCCAGTTAGCCGGCAGCACCTTCTGTACGTGAAGCCGAATGCGTCGCCCCTCAAGCGGGAAGTGCGCGAAGTGCTCAGGGAGCACATCTAGCTGCTCGCTAAGCGGTGGGGCATTGGGGGCCAGATTCACAAACACAAACCCCTGCCAGGATTCGCAGGCCGCTTCTTGCAAGGAGTGCGTTGCGTCACAGACATGGGGAAAGTCCCAGCGGCCCGGCACATCTTTCAAGGCGCCATCAAGATGCCACGACCAGCCATGGAACGGGCAGTTAAACGATTGCCCGAAGCCCGGGCCTTCTTCACCCAGCAGTCGCGTACCGCGGTGGGTACAGCTGTTAATAAAGGCTTTGATCTGATCCTCGGCCACGCGAGTGATGATCACGGAGTAGGGGCCGATGTCGTAAACGTAATGGTCGCCGACGCCGGGGATGTGTTCTTCGCGGCATGCCCATTGCCAGGTCCGCGACCACATTGTCGCCATCTCCTCGCGGAAGAAGTCGGGACAGGTATAGCGGCTGGCGGGCAGGTCGGCGTCACCCAGAAACTCATAGGCCTCGGCGATCAGCGGCGCGGGAGCGGGCTTGGCGTCGGAGGCGAGTATCTCGGCAATTGTGCCGCCTTGCGCGCGGGCCCTGCCTGGTTTTGAGTCGGACTCTGCCATCGGGTCAGTGTGCCGTTGTTTTAATGGTGTGTCGCATACGCTGAGTATGCGGAGCGGATGCCTCGTCGACAAGGCGGTTGGTACAGGCGTCATAGCGGAGTCAGGGTGAAAATCAGGTAGCTCGCAGGTCGGCGCAGCAGTTGATCCCACATCGGATGTAGCACACGATGCTGATCACCATCTTGGAGACTTAAAAGGCGAAAGATATGGACCAAGCCATGCAGACCTTGCTGGATAAGCAAGCCATCTATGAGCTCTCGTGTCGCTACATGCGCGGTCTGGATCGTCTCGACGCTGATGCGTTGCTGTCGGTGTTCTGGGAGGACGCCTACTGTGAATACGGTTTTATGAACGGCGATGCGCCGACCTTTATCGTGTTTGCGATCTCAGCGCTGCGCGATCACGCCTCGAACCAGCACATGATCGGTAACACCCTGATCGACGTCGAGGGAGATGAGGCCTTCGGAGAGGTCTACTTTCACGCCTATCACAAGGTGAAATCCGATACCGGCTTTGACGATCTGATTGTTGCGGGGCGCTATCTCGACCGGTACGAGCGTCGCGATGGCGTGTGGAAAATGGCGTATCGCTCAGAGCGCGTCGACTGGAGCCGCACCACGCCGACTAACGACCCTTACTACGAACTGATGCCTGATTCCCTCTTTGGTAGTCGTCTGGATGATGCGGTCTATGACCGGTCCGCGCGTTACAAGAAACCTAAGAAGGCAGCCGACGCCTCCTAGAAGCTGGCTACGGTCCGAGTGAAGATGCTCTCGTCGGGCGTAATGCCCAGCCCGGGTCCACTGGGAACCGAAATATGCCCGTCCTCAATGGCGACGCCGCTCGCAGGATCATAGTGGCCCTCAATATAGGGCTGCGCCAGCCAGGTGCCTTCGTAGGTTTTAGGATTAACCGTCGCACCTAATTGCACACAGGCCGCGGCGATGATGTCACCGCCCCAGGAATCATCCACGGTGTGGGGCAGGTGCCGTGCTTCGCAGAGATCGCGGAAAGTGGCCATCGGCGTGAGGCCACCAATACGCGTGATTTTCATGCCGAAACCATCGACGAGACCGTTGGCAGCGCGGATCACGGTTGGCAGGTCGGTGGCGCCCTCGTCGAGATACACCGGGTGGCACAGCTGCGCGCGGATCGCCGCGATTTCTTCCAGCGTGTCGCAGGGCTGTTCCAACACAAACGGAATATCCCGGCAGGCCTGACTCAGCAGCAGCGCATCCCGTGTTGGCATGCCGCGGTTGCCATCGACCGCCAGCCGCACGCGATTGCCCACGGCTTCCCACACCTTGCGCACGACGGCGATATCAATCTCGACCGGCCTGCCGCTGATTTTTATCTGCAGGCGGGGGTAACCCTCGTCCGCTTTATCCCGCGCGATACGCGCGATCTCGTCGGGGTCACCCACGCCGGTGGCGTAGTAGGAGGGCACGCGATCGGTTACGGCGCCGCCTAACAAGTCCGCTACCGAGCGGCCGGTTTGCTTGCCGATGGCATCGTAGGCGGCGATATCGATCGCGGCTTTGGCATAGCGGTGCCCGTTGAGCAGGCTGTCCATCTTGCGGTTTAAAAGTACCGGCTTGTCGAAGTCAGTGCCAATGAGTTGCGGTGCCATTTCGGAGAGTGCCGCGCGGGCGCCCTCGGCATGGCTCGGCGCATAGGTCGGGCCCACGGGGCAGGTCTCACCCCAGCCCACCGTGCCGCAATCGCTCTCAACACGCACGATGGTGCTGTCGAGGTGGGTCACGCTGGCGTTAGCCATGCGGTACGCACCACCTTTAACCGGTAAATCGTGCTGGAAGACGGTGATACGCTGAATCTTCATGGTTCAGGTCGCTGTGTAGCCGCCATCCACCGACAAAATGGTGCCGGTGATGTGCCGCTCGGTCGCTAAAAACAGGACCGCACGGGCCACTTCTGCAGGTTGGGCGACGTCGCCAATGGGAATGCTGCTTTGGTTGCGCTCGACCACGGAATCCGCAGCGGACTGTGTTGCGTGCTCGGAAAACAGCATCGGGGAGTTGATGGCTCCGGGCGCCACCGCATTCACGTTGATCTGTTTGTCGGCAAGTTCCAATGCCATGGTGCGGGTGAGCTGATTCAGGGCGCCTTTGCTGGTGCAGTAGGCTGCCAACCCTGCCGCGCCCACCACGCCACAGGTGGATGACACGTTGACGATGGCGCCGTCGTAGACGAGCTGCTGTGCAAAGGCACGGCTCAGGTAAAACACGCCATCGACATTGGTCTGCATCACGGTACGCCATTCGACATCGGTAGTGTCCACCGCGTCACGTCGCACAATGACGCCAGCATTATTGATAAGCACCTCGACGGGCGCCGCGAAGGCCTCCTGCGCTGCGGCCATTGCCTCGGTAGCGAAGGCGGGATCGGTAACGTCACCGGCACAGATCGCAGCCTGTGCTTTGGTCTCTTCCGCGAGCGTCGCCATGGCGGCCTCGAGCTTTTCTGCCGAGCGACCGACCATCAGAAGTTTGGCGCCATGCGCGGCGAAGACGCGTGCGCATTCGAGCCCGACGCCACTCCCAGCGCCGGTGATCAACACCACGCGACCGTTGAAGTCCCGGGGTTGTCCACTCGATGCGTTCGGAGGGCTCATGGTTCAGAGTGCCGGCAGGGGGAGTTTGGCGAGACGGCCACCGTCTACGACCACTTCCTGACCGGTGACAAAGGCGGCATCGGCGCTGGCCAGCCAGAAAACAGTATTGGCTACGTCCTCAGGTGTACCCAGACGACCCACCGGATGAAGCGCGGCGATGGCGGCATCGACAGCGGCGCGATCCGGGTATTGGTCAAGGAACTGTTCGTTAAAGGGCGTGTTGATCCAGCCCGGTGCCACAGCGTTACAGCGGATGCCGAAGGGTCCGTATTCGAGCGCCGTGTTGTGGCTGAAGGCCGCCACGGCGGCTTTTGAGGCGGCGTATACGCTATGCAGGGGGTTGGCGCCGAGGCCCTCGATCGAGCTGATGTTGACGATGGCGGGATGCTGCGCACCCTCTGCGCGCATCAGGGGCAGGGCATGCTTGGTGGTAAGAAACGTGCTCTTTACGTTGACCGCCATCACCCGGTCCCAGTCTTCCTCACGGGTTTCGGCGATGGGCTCTTCAATGCAGATGCCTGCGTTGTTGACCAGCACGTCGAGGTGCCCAAAATCGAACTCTACTCGCGTCATAAGATCTCTGACGCTCGCTTCGCGGGCGACGTCGGTCTCAATGAAGGTCACGCCCTCGGCGCCGGGCTCATTCAGATCTGCGCAGATCACGGTATCGCCCGCCGCTTGGAAGCGCGCCACGATGGCCGCGCCAATGTTTTGGGCGCCGCCGGTCACGATCACGATGCGGGGTGTGCTCACGCTGGCCTCAGGCATACCGCGGGCTGTACGCCACGATGGTACTGCGCTGCACGCCGAGCTTGTCGATGCGGACTTCCATCACGTCACCCACGTTGAGGTACTGGGGCGGCTTCATGCCATAGCCCACCCCTGGTGGCGTACCGGTCATCATGATGTCGCCGGGCTGCCAGCTGGTGTAGCGCGAAATGATCGAGACCAGCTCGGCAATGCTGTACATCATGTCCGAGGTGTTGCTCTGCTGTCTGGCCTCGCCGTTCACGTGCAGCGAGATATCGAGCTGGTTGGGATCGTCGACTTCGTCGGTGGTGACCAGCCAAGGCCCAAGGGGTTTCAGCGTGTCGGCGCTTTTGCCTTTGGTCCATTGCGTGCCGCGTTCGAGTTGAAAGACACGCTCGGAGACGTCGTTGCCCACGCAGAAGCCCGCGACGTGACTCATGGCGTCCTCAACCGGAATATTTGAACCTGCTTTACAGAACACCACCGCCAGTTCTGCCTCCCAGTCGAGCTGGGTGCCCCCCTGGGGCATCATCACCGGGTCGTTTGGCCCGTTGATGGCGCTGGCGGCAGTCAGCATGAACATGGGTTCTTCGGGAGGCTCCAGGCCCGCCTCGGCAGCGTGCTTGCCATAGGTCAGCGCGCAGCCGACGATTTTGCCGGGTCGAAATACGGGCGCCCCTAAACGGGTGTCGGCGGATAGTGCAGGCAGGGTGTCGGTGTCCAAGGCGGCGACCTGCGCCAGCGTCTCGGGCGTCAGCGTTTGCCACGACCAGTCTGCGACGGTGCCACTCAGGTCTCTGAGCGTTCCGGCGGCGTCTAACAAGCC
>JAAEZV010000131.1 GCA_018222695.1 Gammaproteobacteria bacterium | reverse complement strand
TGTTAAGCATTTTTCTCAATTCGATGCGTCTACGTCATCGATTTAATGCAGCGTATTACCCGCGCTGTGAGGGGGCAAAACTTCTCGACCAAATCGATAGGTCGTGCCACACAATTCACAGGTCATCGTGATCTCGCCTTGTTCAGCGAGGATCTCCTCTCGCTCGGATTCGGGCAACAGGGATATCGCGTCGGCGCTTCGCTCGCGACTGCACCGACATTTAAACAAAATGGAGGCCGGTGGGTATACCGTTACGGTTTCCTCCTGATAGAGCTTGAATAACAACGCTTCTGGCGTTAGGTCCAGCAGCTCATCAGCTTGTACCGTTTCTGTCAGCAAACAGAGCGTTGACCACTGTTCGCTGCGTTTTTCACCGTCCGCCAGTTGCGCAGGTAGCTGCTGAAGCATCAGTCCTGCGCTGTGGACCCCGTCAGAGGCGAGCCAAAAACGCGTCCCCAACTGCTCACTTTGGGAGAAATAATCCTCCAGCGCACCTGCTAAGGTGCTGCCCTTCAGTGCAATGATGCCCTGATACCGTTGGCCCGCCTCGCGTTCAACGGTCAGGACCAACTGCCCGTCTGCCAGTAGGGTCATGGGATCGTCGGCATCAGCGCTCAGGTCGCCTTGGGCAATGCCGCGAATGTGGCGCTCACTGGAACACTCAACCATGACCAATGAGACAGCTTGCTTGCTGCGGGCTTGCAGGATGATGCGACCTTCATATTTGAGATTGTTGCTGATCAGCACAGCGGCTGCCGCAAACTCTCCCAGAAGGCACTTTAACGTTGGACTGTAGGCTTGGTTGCCCAGCATGTCTGTCAACGCGCTTGCTATTCGCACCGATTCGCCACGCACATCGACACCGTCAAACAGGAAGCGTTGACTGCTGTCGGTAAGGTGGCTCATGGTGTTGGAATACCCATATTCGAGGCAGTGTAGGATAGCGGTATTGGTACCCGACCCCAATCCGATTATTGAATGTCTGTTATTCGTCTGTCGCGCTGTCATCAACTGAATCAGGCCGCTCAGGAAGCTGCGCTGGAGCAGCTTGCCGCGCACCTAGGAGATATCCTTGGCGCCTCGGTCGCTAGGGGTGCTAGAACGCTTCAATTTGATGGCAGTGGATTCTCAGGCACCGTGACTCTGGAGGATGAGCGCGTCGTGGGAGAGGTACGTTTGGGGCTTATGATGCGACCCCTGAAAGGGGTCATCACCAGAGAGATTGAAGCGGGGCTGGACCACTATCTCGCCGGCTGAGCGAGCTGGCCAACCCTGAACAGAGATCTTAGCTCGCCATCGCCTTGACGCGGGCGTTCAGTCGGCTCTTGTGGCGGGCGGCCTTGTTCTTTTTGATAATGCCTCGGTTCGCCATTCTGTCGATCACAGGCACCGCTGAATCATAGGCGGCGCGAGCGTCGTCAGCATTGCCGGTATCTGCTGCCGCGATAACCTGCTTAATTTTGGTGCGGACCAGCGATCTCAGGCTCGCGTTGTGCGTGCGACGCTTGTCGTTCTGGCGTGCCCGCTTTCTTGCTTGGGGTGAATTAGCCACCGTTGTGCTCCATAGGGATCAAAAAAAGGCCGCGAATCATCAGAGATACACGGTTTAATGTCAACTGCAGAGAGGCCTAGCCCCTCGATATTAGGGTGTTTTACCCGTTTACCAGCCCAACCAGATCAAAATCCAGCCGAGCAAGGCGCACCCTATGGAAGCCCCAGCTTTATCGAGCCGAAATAGGGCATAGCCGTAGCCGACGGGCGGCAGCAGCAGGGCGAACATGCCCCAGGCGTACTCTTCCCGCCAGGCGGCAATGAGTAGCAGTATCCAACTGATCAGCAGTGACGCTGCACCGAGCGTCATTAAAAAGGAACTTGAAGCTTCCATTTGCGGTCTCTGAGGGGTAGGTTGCCGAGCGGTGCGCAGGGTATCAGAAACCCCGCAGCAACGGCACAATACACCAGCGTTCGATGACGGTACCAGCATGACAGATTCGCCAGCGTCAGAGCCCGACGACCCGTTCGCGGAGATCCGGCCGTATTCCAATCTGGACGCACCCGAGGTACTCAGACGGCTTTCGCGTGACACCGAGCTGGCAAAGACCATTGCCCTATGGCGTTTACCGCGACTCAGCGCTCTGTGGCCGACTCTGGCAAGGCAAATGGGCAAGGTTTGGTTGCGGCTGGCGGCAAAGCGACTTCGGACCGTCGAGGATCTCCAAAATCTGATCGCCCCCAATTTGTCGCGGATGATTAAAAAAACATCGGTTTTTACCGTCAGTGGTATCGACGAACTAGATTTACGGCCTGCCCGCGTCTATCTCAGTAACCACCGGGATATTGTGATGGACCCGGCCTATGCCAATTACGCGCTGCACCGGGCGGGCGCCAACACGCTGGCGATCGCCATTGGCGACAATTTGCTCTCCAAGCCCTGGGTGGCGGACCTGTTGCGACTCAACAAGAGCTTTGTTGTGAAGCGGAATGTGAGCGGTCCACGCGCGCTGTTGGCGGCTACCAAGCTCCTGTCTGAATATATCCGTGACTCTGTGAGCGCGGACCGTGATCCGATCTGGATCGCGCATCGTGAGGGTAGGGCAAAAGACGGTCGCGATCTGACCGAGCCCGCAGTGATCAAAATGCTTACCCTGTCCCGGGAGCGCGGTGAGGCACCAGAGGCGGTGCTCTCAGACCTCAATATTGTCCCGCTGGTGATCTCCTATGAGGTCGATCCCTGTGACGCGCTGAAGGCAGCCGAACTTGCGGCCGGCGAAGGGTACGTCAAGGCGGAGTTTGAGGACGTGTCCTCCATTGCCCGGGGTATCACGGGCGATAAAGGCTGCGTTCATCTCCACTTTGGCGAACCATTGCCGGCGGATTTGTCGGTGGAGGAGGTGGTCGCCGCACTGGACCAACAAATGGCCCGGCATTACCGGCTCTATCAAACCAATCGCTGGGCTTGGGAGTGGTTGCATGGCGAAAGCGTCCCGGTGGCACTAGCCTTTCACGAAGGGTCGGTGACAGAGCAGTCGTTTAGGGCCCGCATCGATAGCGTGCCGAGTGAACATCGGCAGTGGCTGTTGACCATGTACGCGAATCCGGTGAGCCGTCAGCTGGCGCTCGATATCACTGACAAGGACCGATCATGTGATTGACGAGGGCCTGCAAGCCGAGATTCGCGCTGCTTATCAGGAACTGACCGATTCACTCAATCTGGTGCCACGTTGGGGCCAGCGCCAGATGATTGCGGAGGTCGCCAACGCCCTGGCTGACCCGGAGGCCGAGACCCCCATCGCAGTGGTTGAAGCTGGCACAGGTACGGGAAAGACGATCGCCTATCTCGTCTCGGCACTGCCGGTCGCGCGCGCTCGTGGAAAGAAACTGGTACTGGCGTCAGCGACAGTGGCGCTGCAGGAGCAGTTGCTGTTCCGCGACCTGCCGGATGTTATGCGGCACAGCGGCTTGACCTTTGATGCTGTGTTGGCCAAGGGTCGAGGCCGCTATGTCTGTCTGCTCAAGCTGGATCATCAGCTGTCGGATCAGGGCGCTGATCCGCTGATCCCACTCTATCCCGACGAGTTTCCGGGCGCGGGTGAGGAGCTGGCTGGCCCGATTCTCGAGGAAATGATTCAGGCCTTGGGTGATGGGAGCTGGGACGGAGATCTGGATGCCTGGCCCGAGCAACTGTCGCCGAGCGTCCGCAGACTCATTACCACGGATCAAAGCCAGTGCACGGGCAGGCGATGCCCTCATATTGCCCAGTGCAGTTTTTTTCGCGCCCGCGAAGGGTTGGAAGAGGCCGACGTGATCGTTACCAATCACGATCTGGTGCTTTCCGATCTGCGTTTAGGTGGTGGTGTCATCCTGCCAGCTCCCGAAGACAGCCTCTATGTGTTTGATGAGGGCCATCAGCTGCCCGCTAAGTGTCTCAACCAGTTTGCCCTGCGGTTCTATTCCGGCGGGACGTTACAGGGGCTTCGGGACAGCGAACGCTGGCTGGTGGCGAGCGCTGAGGCTTGGGTGGCGCAGGGGTTGGACGAGCGCCTGATTCCGGCGATGACATTGCTGGTGGGTGATCTCATACAGCGCAGCGAGGATATTGCAGAACAGCTGTGGCAGTTACTGCCGGACGATGACTTTGAGCGGGCAGAGCATCGCTTTCCCCATGGCCGAATTCCTGCAGATCTTAGGGAGCAGGCCGCAGGGCTCGTTGCACAATGGGATCAGCTCAATCGCGAGGCAACACGATTGGAGGCGGCGTTGGAGAACAGTCAGACCTCGGGGTCCTCATCCGCCGACAGCGCGATCGCTGGTGCGGCTGATCCGGATCTGAATCTTGCCAACGCGCAGGGATTGGTCGCCAGAGCGGAACAGCAGCTGGCGGTCTGGCGTGCCTTTGCCGATGCGCCGGGGGAAGGTGACCCGGGAGATGGTTGGGCCCGTTGGTGCCAGCACCGCGGCACGCCACAGACGGTGGAGTGTCAGGCGAGCCCTATCCTGCCAGGTGAACTCCTGCATGAGGCCCTGTGGCAGCGCGCAGCGGGGGCGGTCATTACGTCAGCAACGCTCTCTGCTCTGGGTACCTTCGAGCGATTTCGAGAGCGTTCCGGCGTCCCTGATGGCGCACGGTGGAAGCAGGTTGCAAGCCCCTTTGACCCCCGTCGGGCGACATTCTGCGTGCCGCAGATGGCTTCGGAGCCCGGCAATCCGGAAGCCCATACCCGCGAGTTGATTGACAGACTTCCTGGTCTGATCGCGGATGACGCGGGCGTGTTGTTACTGTTTACGTCTAGACGACAGATGGAGTCGGTGCTCGAGCAGATTGAGCAGGTCCTCACCCACCATGTGCTGGTTCAGGATCGGATGAGCAAAGCCCGATTGTTGGATCAGCATCGGAGGCATATTGATGCGGGAGAGGCTTCCGCTATCTTTGGCTTGGCTAGCTTCTTTGAGGGTATTGATTTGCCCGGCGAATATTGCCGACACGTGGTGATCGCCAAGCTTCCTTTTGCTGTGCCGGATGACCCTATCGCGGCGGCACATTCTGAGCTCTTGGAGGCGCAGGGGCGCGACCCCTTCATGGAGATCAGTGTTCCCGATGCGGCGCAGAAGTTGGTGCAGGCAAGTGGACGGTTGCTGCGCACCGAGGAAGATGAGGGCCGCGTTACGCTACTCGATACGCGGTTACTCAGCCGTCGTTATGGTCGCAGCATCCTTGACAGCTTGCCTGCCTTTAATATGGAGCTGGGGTAACGTGGGGGTGGATCAGCGGATGGAAAAGGGTTAGAAACGTGGAGATGGG
>JAAEZV010000130.1:1789-5332 GCA_018222695.1 Gammaproteobacteria bacterium | reverse complement strand
CGTTGGCGGCAACCCGCTGCTGTTCCAGCACTTGTTCTGGTTCTTTGGTCATCCCGAGGTCTACATCGTTGCGCTGCCAGCGTTTGGCATTGTGTCTGACCTCATCAGTATCCACGCGCGCAAAAATATTTTCGGTTACCGCATGATGGTCTGGGCTATCGTCATCATTGGTGCGCTCAGCTTTGTTGTATGGGCTCACCACATGTACGTCAGCGGGATGAATCCTTACTTTGGTTTCTTCTTTGCCACGACCACCCTGATCATTGCGGTGCCCACCGCACTCAAGGTCTACAACTGGGTGCTGACGCTCTGGCAGGGCAATATCCACCTCACCATTCCAATGCTGTTCTCAATCGCGTTCCTGCTGTTCTTTATTAACGGCGGGATGACGGGGCTCTTCCTTGGTAATGCCACGGTGAGTATGCCGCTGTCCGATACGCTCTTTGTGGTGGCGCACTTCCACATGGTGATGGCAGTGGCGCCGGTGATGGTAGTGTGTGGTGCGATTTATCACTGGTACCCCAAAATCACGGGGCGCTGGTACCACGAGGGCATGGCGCGATTCCACTTCTGGGTGACCTTTGTCGGCTCTTATCTGGTGTTCCTGCCCATGCACTATCTGGGGATCATGGGCGTGCCGCGTCGCTATTTTGAAATTACTGGCACTACCTTCTTGCCCGACTCGGCGCAGAACGTTAACGCGAGTATCACCATTGCAGCACTCGTGGTCGGCGTCGCGCAGATCGTGTTCCTTTACAACCTGATCGTGAGTGCCTTCAACGGTAAGAAGGCACCGGGTAATCCCTGGAACGCGACCTCTCTCGAGTGGCAAACCGAAACCACTCCGCCGGGACACGGCAACTTTGGTAAAGAACTGCCCTGCGTGTACCGATGGGCCTATGACTACAGCGTGCCGGGGGTTGAGGAAGACTTCATTCCTCAGAATGTGCCACCGCGTAACGCCCAGGCTGAGGGCACACAATGAGCAATATCTTTACTGAACAGCCCTGGATCGCCGACACCGGACCGATCGCGCCTGCGCTGTCTGGGGCAGAGATCGCGCTGAATTCACGACGCTCCGCACTCAAAGTGCTGCTGAGCGTGGTGAGTATTTTCTTCATGCTCATGATCGTGGCCTACGGCGGCCGCATGCTCTATCAGGATTGGCAGCCTACGCCACAAATCAGCCTGCTATGGGCGAACACTGGTCTGCTGCTACTGAGCAGTTTGTGCCTTCAGGCGGCGTTGATGTGGGCGCGGGCAGACAAGGTCCACTGGGTTCGCGGCGCGTTGGTCGGCGCCGGTGTGCTGACGGTGCTTTTCCTCGCCGGTCAGCTTATCGCATGGCAACAGCTGACATCGATGGTGCTCGGTGATTTCAGCAACCCTTCGGTGGGTTTCTTTTTCATGATTACCGGCATCCACGGCCTGCATATGGCGGGCGGTATGGTTGCGCTGGTGCGCGCCATCAGTCGGGCTTTCGGGCAGTCGGATGTGCGAGCGATGGAGCACAACGTGTCCAACTGCGCGCTCTACTGGCACTACTTGCTGGGCGTTTGGCTGGTGGTGTTCGGCTTGCTTTTCACAGGTAACAATTTCGAGATCCTGCTTAGGATCTGCGGCTTTATTTAACGGGGGAGGAGACCATGTCGACGGAGACAATGGCATCGGATTCACTGGAGTTGAAGCCCGGCATCGCAGGCTTCTTTGATGATTGGAGTTCGGATCAGCGCGCGTTCAAGGGGGTGCCCTGGGGCAAGGCGATGATGTGGATCTTCCTCGTCAGCGATACCTTTATTTTTGGCTGCTTCTTAGCCTCTTACATGACGGTGCGCATGTCGACGCTCGAGCCATGGCCTAGCTCCAGCGAGGTCTTTGCACTGAGCTTTGGCGGGGCGCCAATCCCGCTTATTCTGATCGCGATCATGACCTTTGTGCTCATTACGTCGAGTGGCACGATGGCGCTCGCAGTGAACTATGGGTACCGAAAAAACAAATGGGTGACATTCTGGCTGCTGTTCGCAACTGCCATTCTGGGTGCGACGTTTGTCGGGATGCAGGTGTTCGAGTGGAGCAAGCTGATTTTTGAGGAGGGTGTGCGCCCCTGGGGCAACCCGATGGGTGCCGCCCAGTTTGGTTCGGTGTTCTTCATGGTGACCGGCTTCCACGGCTTCCACGTGTCCATTGGCGTGATCTTTCTCTTTATCTTCTCTTACAAAGTTGCCAGGGGGCACCTTGATGATCAGACACCGGGCTGGTTTACCAAGCGCGGTGGTAATTATGAGGAGATCGAAATCCTGGGCCTGTATTGGCACTTCGTAGACCTGGTTTGGGTCTTTATCTTTGCATTTTTCTATCTCTGGTAAGGGGGTTAACGATGGATCATACAGCTGACGGTCATGAACCCGTTGTCCGGGAAGAAGAGGCGATACAGCACCCGCTGGG
Source organism: Gammaproteobacteria bacterium (assembly GCA_018222695.1). Lineage (GTDB taxonomy): Bacteria > Pseudomonadota > Gammaproteobacteria > Pseudomonadales > Halieaceae > Luminiphilus. The sequence continues at coordinate 2,887 of JAAEZV010000130.1, read as the reverse complement.
GATCTATTTCAAGATTTGGATCTTGCTGTTTGTTCTGAGCGCGATGTCCTATGCGGTGGATTATTATCAGGTGCAGGGCTACATGCGCTGGTTCCTGATCCTCTTTTTCATGGTGCTCAAAGCGGGTCTCATCATCGCGGTGTTTATGCACATGGTGTGGGAGCGATTGGCAATGGTCTACTTCATACTGGTGCCGCCAGCGTTACTGCTGACTCTGGTGGCCATCGGCTCGCTCGAGGCCGATTGGACATTCTTTCAGCGCGGTGTGTACTTCCTGAAGGAATTGGTTATCGCAGCACCGGCATCTCCGCATCACTGAAGCAATCCGCCTGGGAATATTGAAGAGAGGTAGCAGCAATGGGTGGCCAGAAGACAGAAGGCACCAACTACACCACACATATCGTCGTGTTCTTGTTACTGACGGTCTTTATGTACGTGTTTGCCTACGTATTGGTGGACCATAACCTCGATGTGCCGGACCGGGTCGACACGGTTCACTCGGAGAAGCAGGAATAGGCGTTAAGACCCGGCGGTCTAGCGCCGCTGTGCTAGCTTCGGCGTCTCATTGGTGCGGAAGAGTTCAGAGAACTGTGCCGCCACTTCTGACGCGACGAAGGGAGGGCTGATGAGGCCCGCGTATTGGCCTAGCGGGTCCACTAAATACACGGCGCTGGAATGCGTCACTTCGTAGACATTCTCTGCTGTTTCAGGTTCCGCACGAAACGGCGCCCCGAGCTGCCGGGTAAGGTTGGTGAGCTGGCCCATTGAGCCGGTTGCGCCCAGGAAAGCAGGGTCAAAATATTGAACATATCGCTTAATCTGCGCCGCTTTATCGCGGCTCGGATCAACGGAGATGAAGACAAACTGGATATCGGATTCGCTGATACCTTGGGCAACGATCTCGCGCTTGACGTGAGACAGGTCGTAAAGGGTGGTCGGACAGATGTCAGGGCAGTACATGAAGCCAAAGAAGATGAATGACCAACGTGACTCCAGAGACTTAAGGTCGAATACCCCTTTTTCGTCGTCTACCAAAATGAACTCTGCCAGTGGCTTGCGTTCTGGAAAGGTAATGATTGAGGCCGGCATGAGTTGGTC
>JAAEZV010000130.1:528-1779 GCA_018222695.1 Gammaproteobacteria bacterium | reverse complement strand
TTGCGTGACTGCCACAGCGTCCAATACCCCGAGCCCGCCAGTGCTACACCGACGACTGCGGCGGCAATTAATACCGCCGCCATCAGTTTTTCACGTGTGACGTTGCTCACGCCAGATCCTGCCTCGTATGCTTTTGGGCATCAGTCTGACCAATGCATCCCATCCGCGTCAATATTGCCAGCGCAAATGTGCGTCGAGAGGGCGCAGTCTGGCATGCCATGCAGTAACATTGAGATCACTAAACCCCTACCAACCAGAGCGAGTCGACCCTTTTAATGGAATCCACCCTGACAGAGCGCGCTATATGGCGAGATTATTACGAGCTGTGTAAGCCCAATGTGGTGTGGCTGATGATCCTTACGGCGATTGTGGGGATGTGCATGGCGACCCCAGGGGCCGTGCCGGTTGATGTCGTGGTCTTTGCCAGTGTCGGAATCGCGCTCTGCGCAGGCTCTGCGGCCGCGATCAATCACCTGGCAGATCAACATGTCGACGCTGTGATGGCGCGTACCTCTGGGCGACCAATTGTTAAAGGCAAAATTGATTCCCAGGGCGCCGCGATTTTTGCGTTTGTGCTGGGCTCTCTCGGCATGCTCGTGCTGTTGACCTGCGTGAACGCCTTGACTGCCTGGCTAACGCTGGCGTCGCTTGTTGGCTACGCCTTTATCTATACGCTCTACCTCAAACGGGCGACGCCCCAGAACATTGTTATTGGCGGACTGGCCGGGGCGATGCCGCCTCTTCTGGGCTGGACGGCGGTCACCAATCAAGTTGATGGCCACGCGCTCCTGTTGGTGCTCATCATTTTTGCCTGGACGCCGCCTCATTTTTGGGCGCTGGCAATTGCGCGAAAGGAGGAGTACGCCAAGGTAGAAATTCCGATGCTGCCTGTGACCCACGGTAGCCGCTACACGGCAGTGCACAGCCTTCTGTATACCCTGATGCTATTTGTTGCGTCTTTGTTGCCGGTAGCCACAGGGCTCAGCAGTTGGATTTATCTGATTGGCGCATCCGCGCTCGGCGGTATCTTTATCTATCAAGCGGTGATGTTGCTGCGCACGATGAAAAACAGCGACGCGATGAAAATGTTCCGCTTTTCCATCGTCTATCTCATGGCGATCTTCCCGATTATGTTGCTGGACCATTATCTGCTCCCCAAGCCCGTCTTTTCCTAGGGGCTGGATAGCGTTGCGGATCCGGTGAATCCCAATGCGCTCAGAGTTTCCGATCATTACGTCTTTTCGATTCTCC
>JAAEZV010000130.1:0-518 GCA_018222695.1 Gammaproteobacteria bacterium | reverse complement strand
CTGCTCCCCAGAAGTTGGCCTCTACGGGCGGTGATTGCTACGGGGGTGCTGTTACTGGTCGCCTGCGGTCAGGCGCCGCCGCCCTACGATGTCGCCATCAATAACGGCAGAGTGATCGATCCAGAGAGTCGGTTGGATGCCGTGCGTTCTATCGGCATTCGGGCCGGCAAGATCGAGGCGATCAGCAAGACGCCGCTTGAGGCCGCGGATGTGGTGGACGCGAGTGGGCTGGTGGTCAGCCCCGGCTTCATTAATCTGCATTCCCATAGCGTGGCGGAGCCTGGGTATCGCCTTGAGCTGCTGGATGGCGTCACCACGGTATTGGAACTCGAGGCGGGCGGATTTCCCATCGCGCGTTTTGGCCAGCAGTTGGGTGATGCACCGCTGACGCACTTTGGTGCCTCGGTAGGGCACGCCTGGATTCGTATGCAGGTAGTCGACCCCGATGCGCTCGAAGAGCTTGCTGCCACGGGCAAGCTCGATATGTCTGGTGTAGCGTTCACCCAGATCGCCACGTC
>JAAEZV010000129.1 GCA_018222695.1 Gammaproteobacteria bacterium | reverse complement strand
AAGCGCCAAGGGTGCGGCATAAAGAGATACTCGTACACAAGATGCACGAGATTATGCCGACTGAACGAGACGTTAGGAAAGCCCGGACACAGCGCGAATCAGCTAGCAATCCGGGAGCTTTACAGCCCCGCCCCCCGTCATCGAAGATGCGCAGCATGCACACAAAAGTCTCTCTACTGCTGTGCCCGCCATGAGATCGCCGAGGAAACCCAGACTGATGCCCTCATCGCTCGCTATCCCGACGATTGATCTCGAACGAGATGATAAAGAGATACTGCCCACGCTGGAGCGCGCGCTCTGCGACATCGGCTTTGTACTGGTGCGAGGGCATGGCATACCGGAGAAACTGGTGAGCGATCTGCGGCAGCAGCTAGTCGACTACTTCGACCGCCCGCTGGTCGACAAGATGGCTGAGCGCATTACGCCCGATAACTATCGGGGCTACATCCCGTTGGGCTTTTTCTCACCCAACACTGAGGGGGTGACGCCCGACCAGTACGAGGGCTACAAGCTGCACGCCGAGGTCTCGGGCGACGATCCACTTTGCACCGCCTGTGACCTTTATGGCCCCAATCGATGGCCAAACGATCCGGCCGGTCTACAACAGGCCGCCGAGGCCTTTTGGGTGGCCTGCGAGGCCACCGGTCAACGACTGCTTGCTCTGATCGCACAGATCATGAAGGTGAACATCGCCGATTTTCTGGCGTACTTTGATCAACCCCTGACCAACATGACGCTGCTGCACTACCCGCCCAGCAATCCGAATAATGGCTTTGGTATTCATCCCCACAAGGATACCGACGCCCTCACCCTGCTCTTCCCAGATGCGGTGGGCGGCCTGTGGCTACGGCCCCATGATCAATCCGAATGGCTCGAGGTTGAAGCACCGGCTGGCACTATGGTTGTGAACATTGGCGACCTGCTTGAGCTGTGGTCAGGCGGCTACTTTGTCTCGACACCGCACAAGGTGGTGAATGCCTCAGGTAAGGAGCGCTATAGCTTTCCGTTCTTTATCGTACCGCGACACGATGTGGTGGTAGCGCCTTTGGTCGATTGCCAGCCCGGGTATGAGCGCGCCCCGGTCCCGGTTGGGCCGGTCTCCCGCGAGGTATGGCGCACAAACTGGCCAGAGGCAGTGCCAGAGGAAACGGGTTTTGATCTGGGCACCCTGCCAGACTGAGCCATTAGTGCTCGTTTAAAAATCGCTCGGGAAAATCGGTCATGACCATCGATGCACCGAGCACGGCGAGGCGCTGGGCCTCTTTAACGTCATTGATGGTGTAACAGCGCAGCGCAAGGTTGGCCTCCAGCACTGCGCGCGCCGAATCGTGAGTGACCTGATGGCCATCGAGATGAATTCCCTCCAGCCCATGCTCGAGACAAAAGGCGACGCCGTCCTCCGGTAGCGCCTCCGCTATCAGCGCCATGGGTATTTCGGGCAACTGGGGTCTGAGCGCAGATAAGACATCGCGACTGAAGCTCGAGACAATACAGCGATGATCACCGATATCTGCAAGTCGCTGGGTGACGGCCGTAACGGCGGCATCCACCGCCCCAGGGTCATCGTCGCACTTCACTTCCCACACAATGCCCGGGCGGTCCGACGTTTCAGCCTGCCAGGCAATCAGATCCTCGCAGCGCAGGGGTCGCTGTGAAGCAAATGCATCGCCCTTCCAGCCACCAATATCCAGTCCAGCCATGTCAGGCCAAGACAGTAAGGTGACCTTTGCCGACCCCGATGCTGTGCGCCCCAGATGATCATCGTGAAAGATCACGAGCTCGCCATCGGCGAGGCATTGAATGTCAGTCTCGATCCACCCGGCGCCAACACTGGCCGCAGCATCAAAGGCGGCGCGGGTATTCTCGGGATAGCTTCCGCTGGCGCCCCGGTGGGCACAAATCTGCTCGTTGGAAAAAGTCGGTGTTGCCAACTCGATGCTCATCGCTAGCGTCGATGGGTGATCAAATCAGGCATTGGAAGTCCCGAGGCGATTGAGAAACGCGCCGGCCGCAGTGTCTTCCTTGCGCAGCGCTTTGAGCATGGCCACCAGATTGGCGTCGCGCTCATCCTCTAGCTCGCTGACCGAGCGTCCGGCAGCTTGCGCATCGGACTGCTCAACAATGCGATCGATCAGTTCTTCGTCGAGGTCCGGTACGTCGGTGAGCTTGGTCCACGGCCACTGCAGACAAGGACCAAATTGCTCAAGGAAGTGCTTCATGCCGGCCTCACCGCCCGCGGTGCGATAGGTTTCAAATAATCCCTTTTGTGCCCATCGCAGACCGAAACCATGGGTCATGATGTCGTCTATTTGCTCGGTCGTCGCCACGCCGTCTTTGATGAGCCAGAGCGCCTCGCGCCAAACAGCCTCCAGCAAACGATCTCCAACATGGGCCGGGATTTCTGCCCGTAGCGTAATCGGCTTCATGCCAATGTCGCGCAGCAGCGCTTCCGCGCGCTGCACCGTCTCCTCGGGCACCGCCGCTGAAGGAACCACTTCTACAATCGGCAACAGATAAACCGGGTTATACGGGTGGGCGACGAGAATCTGCTCGGGCCGAGCGCTACCTGCCTGCAATTCCGAGGGCATAAAGCCCGAAGTAGAGGACGCAACAATCGCCTCTGCCGCACAGCTGACCTGAATATCAGCCAGTACCGCCTGTTTGATCTCGAGCCGCTCGGGCGTGGACTCCTGCACCCAGTCAGCGCCACTCACGGCGTCGGCAATGCCGCCGCAGAGTGTCAGGGCGCCCTCTTCCGGGAGTCGGTCGTAAACTTCGGGAACCCAGCGACGCGCTTTATCCAGAACAATGTTAAGCACAGCCTCGGAATTGGGTGCAGGGTCGTGAAATTGAACATGCCAGCCGTTGAGTAAAAACCGCGACGCCCAGGCCGAGCCAATCACCCCGCCGCCAATAATCGCCGCCGTTGGCATCAGGGCAGTGCCCGTTTGGTCAACTGTAGTTCAGCGCGAACCTCATCCGGCGTCATGATCTGCACGCCCATGGCCTCAACGATGGTCACCGCCCGGGCTACCAACTCGGCGTTGGTCGCGAGGTGGCCTTTTTCCAGCCAGAGGTTGTCCTCAAGCCCCACGCGCACGTTGCCTCCCGACAGTACCGCCGCAGCAACGTAGGCCATCTGATGCCGACCGATCGAGAAAGCGGAGTAAATCCAGTCTGATGGCACGTTATTCACCATCGCCATAAAGGTATTGAGATCATCCGGCGCGCCCCAGGGAATGCCCATACAGAGCTGCACCATCACCGGCGCCGGGATCAGCCCTTCACTCACCAACTGCTTTGCGAGCCATAAATGACCCGTATCGAAGGCCTCGATCTCGATGCGAATACCCAGATGGGCCATGCGGCTCGCCATATCACGCAGCATGCCGGGGGTGTTGGTCATCACATAGTCGGCCTCAGCGAAATTCATCGTACCGCAGTCGAGCGTGGCGATTTCGGGCAGACAGGCCTCAAGGTGCGCGACCCGCTCCGCCGCCGAGACCATGTCGGTGCCCTGCTCGCTCAGGGGCAACGGCGCGTCAGTCGGGCCAAAGACAATATCGCCTCCCATTCCGGCGGTGAGGTTGATCACAACATCGGTATCAGACTCCCGTATGCGCTCCACCACCTCACGGTAAAGGTGCACGGCGCGATCCGGGGCGCCCGTTTCCGGGTCGCGCACATGGCAGTGCACCACCGCCGCGCCCGCTTTGGCCGCATCGATAGCCGCGGTCGCGATTTGCTCGGGGCTGCGTGGCACCTTGTCGCTGCGGTCCTGCGTACTGCCGGAGCCCGTTAACGCCGCGGTAATGAAAACTTTGTCTCGCATGGCCAGTGGCATGGTGCGTCCCCTGATGTGTCGTGATGGATATGGGTTCTGGGCAACTGACGATGCGTTACGGCGCCTGCCGCGCAGCGCGGGCCCGATTGACCGCCCGTGCGGTCGACAGGATCTCGTCGCGATCAATATACACCCCCTGCAGGTGGCGCTGACCCGAGCCTGAAAACGCTTTGCGACCGTGCATCACCCGCCGGTTATCAAAGCACATGATGTCGCCGGGGCCGAGCCGGAAGGTCAGCTCAAACCGGGGGTCGTCGGAAAGTGCATGGAAGCGCCGTAGCGCGGCGTAGGCCTCACCCACGTCGGCATCCGGCATATCCGGGAAGGCGCGCACCGGGTAGAACGCCCGAATCGTCGGCACACCCTCGCCACCCAGCGGGTCAATAATGGGTGCCGAGAAGCGGTGATCAATACCGGGGCCGCGGTTAAAAAAGACCCAGCGCCGGGTGCTCAGAATCTCGTAGTCATCCGGGCGGGTTGCCTTGAGCTCGTCAATCAGCGCCGCGCCATCGGTCAGCGTCGATTCCCCGCCATCGGCCTCGTTGATCAGGCAATGCAAAAACTGGAAGCCCGGCGGGATTTCCCGGGTGGGCAGGTCGGTATGCGGGCCCAGCCGGAATCCCGTATTGGCCGTCGTGTTGGTTTTGGCGTCGCCCGCCAGATTGACGTCGGCTTTGACATCCCACAGCAAACCAAAGTTGCTGTCGCGCACCGGGCCAATGCGCGCGGCGAGTTCAGTGAGAAACCCTGGCTCATTGGGTGCCTGCTCAACTACACACACACCCAAACGCAACAGGTCGTTGAGCATGTCGCAAAGCGCGTCATCGTCCTTAAGCACCGCATCAGCCTGACGGCGCGGCGGCGCCGGCAGCGCAGAAGCGGTCCAAGCCTCAGGGGCGGGCACCCAGCTCTCTGGGAGGTGTTGCCCCTCCGCGATGTGCCTGAGCCAGCCCGAGTGATAAGTGCTGACCACACTCTCATCGGCACCGTCCGGCGCCCAAGTCACGCTTAGATCGCCCGATGCGGTGAGTTCAAAGGCCATAATCTGCATCGCGTCGGATAGCTCAGCGGGGTCCATGATGCCTTCGCGAGTGGCGGGGTCGATGCCGCCGTGACCCAGCGTGTTTTCCCGCAGCCAGAAACGATGGCAGCTCAACTGACGGCCATCAGGCCAACTCAAAACGAGTGCGTCATCGCCTGCTGTGACAGCGGCAATTGGAGCGGACGCATAATGATAGAAATCGGGGGTTAATAGCGCCGCAGAAAGGTCATGTTGCGTCCTCACGATGCAAATCTCCCTCACCAAACCACTGTGGTGGCTGTGTGGTCCGCGGTGCCGGGCATCGCGAGTTCTCGTGCAGGAACCGCGATGGAGTCCTCGCATCCATGGCCCCCTGAATGGCCAGAAATGTAACTGAAGCCGCTGGTGGTGGGAAGAAAAATTGACGCGGCTCAGGCTTACTGCGAAAAGCACGCTGAACGCCATGTGATTGCCAGACCAAACGCAC
>JAAEZV010000128.1 GCA_018222695.1 Gammaproteobacteria bacterium | reverse complement strand
CTAGTGCCCTTATTCCTTGCCTGGCCCATGCTGTACTTCCTGTTCAGGCCGTTAGACGCGCATTCGCAGTCAGACGAACAGGAGCCCGAGACAACCGCGGCGTTAGAGCGCGGCCTGACGTTGGGCGAAGCCGTCCGAGGCTATCGATTTTGGGTCTTATTGTTGTCGATTCTGTTCGCCTACCAGGGCTTCTCAGGCATTGGACCCAACCTGCTGCCCTCACTCACTGATGATGGCTTTAGTCGGGAGCAGGCAGCATCGGTGCAAAGCGTTTTTGGCCTGTCGATCATTGTTGGCCGCGTGGTGGTGGGTTATCTGGTCGATCGATTGTGGGCACCGGGAGTGGCGGCTTTCTGCCTTGCGATTCCGGCCGCAGGCGCTGCAATGCTTCATGGCTCACAAACCTTTGAAACCGCGGCGCTGGCCGCATTTCTGATTGGCTTTGCAGCCGGGGCGGAACTGGACCTAATGGCCTTTCTCGCAGCGCGCTATTTTGGACTGGCCCACTACGCCAAGATTTATTCAATTCTGTATGCCACCCTGGCCGTCTGCTCGGGCACGGCACCGATGATTTTTGCCTCGGTCTATGATTCCACAGGCAGCTACGACCTGGGCTACTCAGTGGCAGCGGCGCTGTTCTTGGTTTCGGTGGTGCTCATCTTGCTGCTCGGGCGTTACCCCAAAGAATACGAGGGCGGGCACTGACGCACCGCCCCCAGCCAGGTCATTATTGGCCGATAGGCGCCCAGGCCAACAGACTGCTGTCATTGGTGAAGGTATTGGGCACCAGTTTTGCGCCACCAGCCTCTGCCAAGGCCACATACTCCATCCAACTCAGCACCGCGACAACCGGTGTACCCGGCCCTGTATCAAATGTCAGGGGGCCGTAGATGTTAGCGGTGTAGATAAGATCGTCATCCGAGACACGTTGCGTCGCATCGTGTCGGGCACCCGAGGGCTCATAGAACCACGTACCGGGCCCGTACCCCTCTGGCGGACCTGCACGGACACCCAGTGCGCCCTCCAAAACGAGAAAATCAGAGCCACCGATATGATTATGGGGCGCGGCTACACCGTTGTGTCGAACCATCACAGAGATAAAACCCGTCTCCTGACTGACACGCAGCACCTTCAGCCCAATGTCGGGCAGATCTGGGTTGACGACCCAGGGCACGGCGCGACAATCAATGAAGTAAGGGTGCTGAAAAGTGTCTGCAGACGCCGTGGTGACACTGGCCACCAGGTGCCCTGACTTCTTGCCGGCAATGGCTAAAGGCACGCCCTCGCCCGTATAGGGCTCCCGCTCAACCATGCACTCAGCCAGCGTGTTGGGCACCATGCTGATGCCGGCTTGCAGCGCTATTTGCCGAATATCGGCGCTGGTCACGAGCCGATCCACCTGATTGCCCGATGTGAGCATGGCGAAAGCGCCGTAGCAGTTTACTAACAGTTCCGCCTCATCAGCGGCGGTGAGACGCTCCAAGCAGGTATTGGCCGACAGATAGCCCCAAATACCCGGCTCAAGATGGGAGTCGCCATTGCTGTCGCTATAATCAAGGCTTCCAGATAACACCAACAAATCCATGCCCGACAGAGACAGCAAACGTTCCAAAGTAGCGCCTTTCTCAAGTCGGACAATCATGCTGAACATGCCACTTTCCATGCTGGCTCGCAGCGGCTTCAGTGAAAAACCCGCGACACCGCTGAGCGGAAGCCATGGCAACAGATTGGTATCGACTCCCCCCTCCGCGCCGTCCGGGTCAAACTCGGGATTAAACGCCAAAGATCCTTCGCTCATCATTTATTCTCCTTATTGATTCACCGTCATAAGCTAACCCATTCCCACACTTTCAAAAAGGCAATGGACGCCGCCCGGCGGTGGTTTGCCTTTTAAGCAAGGTCACATTGCGCGTACAGCACACTGAGCGCTTGTCAGGTCGGCAGCCCCCGCTTAATTTGTAGGCTCGACAATACATCAGGCGTTTTCCCATGACCAACCCTCCCGCAGAGACACAAGGTTTCGTCTTCAATCAGACTATGATGCGTATCAAGGACCCCGCCGCCTCACTCGACTTTTATCAGCAGGTGCTTGGCATGACGCTATACCAGCGTGTCGATTTCGCTGACATGTCTTTTTCTCTCTATTTCATGGGGTACCCCTCCAACCACGAAGGGGAGGCGCTGCCGGGCGATGCCGCCGAGCGGTCCCGATTTACCTTTCAGCAAAGCGCACTGCTCGAACTCACGCATAACTGGGGTACGGAAGACGATGCAGCTTTTGAGGGTTATCACGACGGCAACGCCGAACCTCGCGGCTTTGGCCACATTGGCATCACGGTGCCCGACGTCGATGCCGCCTGCCAGCGCTTTGAGCAATTGGGGGTAGAGTTCGTTAAAAGACCCAACGATGGCTCAATGAAGGGCCTGGCCTTCATCAAGGATCCCGATGGTTACTGGATCGAAATCCTTAACGCGGACTCCATTACCGACTTGATTGGCGAGCATGGCGCACTAAGCCACTAAGACAAGTAGCCGGTTAAGCGAGAAGCTGGCCTGCTATTTGACGTGTCTCTGTTGGCGATTCACCGAAGCAGGCACGATATCGCTTGCTGAAATGACTGGTGTTAGCAAACCCCCAGTAGTAAGCAATCTGGCTAATGTGAAGATGCTCAGACTCCGGATTGCGCAAATCATCACGGCAACGGCCCAACCGCTTGAAAATGATCAGTTCATTAAGGGTCATCGGCTCATCTCGAAACAGCCAGTGCAAGTATCGCTTGGAAACTCTATGCTCCAGCGCGATGCGTTCGATGTTGAGCGAAGGGTCTGACAGATGCCGCTCAACGTATCGCTTGATCTCCTGTCGTTGCTGAGCCTGCAGACCTCTTTCAGGGACAGCTTCAATAGGCAAGGCACCCATCACAAACGCATTGACCGCATCAAGAATTGTTTCCGCTTCGACTTCAGCGTCATCAAATTCCTCATCGGCGACTGCCCCGATCAGGCTTCCGAGCAAGTGTCGACTACCGGACGACGCGCCAAACTTACGAGGCACCCGATCTAATGCAGACAACACGTTGTGACTGAGTAGTCTGGCAGGCATCGCGAGAGCCACCTTGTGCAGTGACTGATAGACCTCAAATTTCGTCGCTTTGGAGCTATCCCAAACGAAAGTGTCACCCGCTGCCACCGTATAGCGCTCGCCACCAAACTCGATATGCTCGCCACCCTCAAGGTAACTGAGTAACACGACCGTCGGTTCGTCAACCAGGGCAGCGTGGCGATCGGTTCGATAACCCGAGCAGGGGTCGCACCGACTTTCTATCACGTTAATCTCGCCAATCACTTTATGCCGAAGCGACGCGCTGAAAGCGCCCGGAGGTGTTTTGCCTGGACACCAATCGGCGCCCTGCGCTGTCATGAGTTTATCCACCCAAGCCTCGTAGGCATCCGCGCCACGGCTGCTCTCGGAAACCCAAGACTCTTTAACGGACGAATTCATAGCCTGCTCTAGTTGTTATGGCCTGTGGCGATACGTTACCAACCTGTCCCTATAGGTCAATAGAGTCGCTGGAGGCCGCATAACCGCTAGTTTTTCACAGACAGAAAAAGGTGCTATCTCTCTGGACACAGACCCAACTCCGGCTTATACCTATAATCTGCTATTCGGGTATCCGATTTAAATCCACCGAAAGCTTCGATAACAAACATAAACCAGCAAATAGGTGCCTTATGAACCGCAACTCATCCCATCGCTTAAATCCCCTCTCTCTCGCCTGCATGATACTGGCAGGCACTTTGGGCCCTCAGACGACTTCGATCGCTTCAGCGCAAGAGGCCAGGCTTGAAGAAGTCGTTGTAACTGCGAGAAAAAGAACAGAGAACTTAATGGACATTCCAGATTCCGTCACCGCGATTTCGGGTCTCGCGATCGAGCGACAGAATATCAAGGGGCTCAATAAAATTGGACTCGCGGTGCCCAACCTCAACCTTTCCATGCGCACAGACGGCTACCCGAACGTGTCCATCCGGGGCATGGGCGCTTTTGGCATGACCCAGGGCGTGGGCTTTTATTTAGACGACGTGCAGCTTTTCAGTGATGCCTCTTCCCGCTTCGGGGACTTGGCGCGAATCGAGGTGCTCAAAGGCCCGCAGGGCGTGTTGTATGGCGGCAGCAACATCGGTGGCGCTGTTAAATATGTGAGCAAAAAGCCTTCTACTGAAGCGGTATCAGGCCGCTTGAAAGGGCTGGCGGGCGGTCAGGGCATGGTTGACGTTGAAGGGGATATCAACATTCCGCTATCTGACCGTTGGGCGCTTCGTGCATTCGCCTTCACAAGAGAAGACGACGGCTTCATGCGCAACCCCGGATCCCCATCACCGGTATTCGGAGTGGATTACAACCAGCCTGAGGATGTCACCGCATCAGAAGAATCTGGTGGCCGGATCGTATTAGCAGGCGAAATCAGCGATACCTTCAGCCTGAACGCCTCCATGCGCTACAACGAATACGATGGCCCTGTGAACAACTGGGCCCGTGAAATGGGGACGCCGCCCAGCATGGAGTACCCCTACACGCTCGACACCAGCCAGAATCCGCGGCACGAGCGGGAAACCTTCGGCGCACGGTTGGAATTGAATTTCGACCTGGGCGACATCGAATTCAAGAGCATCACCTCTTACACGGACACCGAGAGCGACCGCCTGACTGACGTTGATCTGACTCAGCTTTGGTTCTTCAATACCTTCCGACCCGAGACCATGGAGGTCATGACGCAGGAGTTTCGTTTCTCCTCCACTGGCGACGGCCCGCTTCAATGGGTCGCCGGCGTCTACGCCATGGACTTTGAAGAGACCATGAATTCCACTCTCGACTTCGGATGGATTGTGGTCGAGGGAGATGACCCGACCGTTGGTGTGAAGTCGCCTTTCGAGACGCGCCAGGAAGACAAAAGCAATCTGGCCGCCTTTGGTAACGTGACCTATGAAACCGGCAAGTGGGAATGGGGCCTCGGTCTACGAGTCGATCGCTGGGAGTCTGAAGAGGTCGCTGTCGATGTCGGGCACTCTGCGTCGAAAGATGATGTGGAGGTATTGCCGCGACTCTCGATCAGTCGTGAGGTTGGCGACTCCGGCATGATTTACGCTACCGCAGCTCAGGGTTTTGAGCCGGGCGGCTGGAACGGCATCGCTGGTGGCTCGCCGCCCATTTATGGCCCCAACGGGGAAAAAACATTGTTGGGCTTCGATAAAGAAGAGGCTATTCAGTACGAATTCGGCTGGAAGGGAGAGATGGCCGATGGACGTCTGTCTGCCACCGCCGCATTCTTTTACATCAACTATGAGTCACGGCAGTTTGAGTTCATTGCGCCAAACCCCAGTGG
>JAAEZV010000127.1 GCA_018222695.1 Gammaproteobacteria bacterium | reverse complement strand
ACATCTCCTCCCTGAATGGGTTGGTCGGCTTTCCATTATCGACTGCATACGGCAGTGCTAAGGGCGGCCTCGTAGTGTTCACTAGGGACATGGCCATTGAGTTGGCGACCAGCGGCGTACGCATTAACTGCGTCTGCCCCGGCGTCATCGAGACGCCGATGATGGAGCGCTGGACAGACCTGATGCCCGATAAAGAGGAAGCCAAAGCCATGCTCCGTGGCGTGATGCCAATTGGCCGTATGGGTGCCGCTGAGGAAGTGGCCAGTGCTGTGTTGTTCTTCGCCTCAGCAGATTCCAGTTTGTGTCAGGGCGCCGTGCTCAGCGTAGATGGAGGATTCACCGCCCAATAGCGAGGCGGCGCATCAGCCCAGCACGCCCTCCGATCGCAAGGTGTCGATTTGCCGGTTGTCCAAGCCGAAATCCGCCAGCACCGAGTCAGTGTGCTCGCCGTGGGCCGGTACCGGGCGCGAGGGTTCCAGCCGCTCACCGCCAAAGCGGGGCGGCGCCTTCACAATGCGTAGCGTGCCAAGATGTGGATGGTCGACTTCAGCGATGCTGTCGTTGGCGCTCAGTTGCTCCTGAGCCAGCACCTCGTCGCGGGTTAAGCACTTTGCGCAGGGCACTTCCACCTCACGCAGCAGTGCCAGCAATTCATCGCTGGTGTATTCAAGGCACTTTTCAGCAACGAGGCCCCTAAAAATCTGCAGATTCTCGACCAGCTTCTGCATGGTGTCGAAGCGTTCGTCTCCCAGTAGATGCAGGAGCCCAATCGCCTGCAGCATGCGCCCCTGCATCTCCTGATTGGCCGCCGCCACGGTGATGCCACCGTCTTTGGTCAGCGTGAGGTCATAGAGAATGTCGATCAGCATGCCGCCGGGAACAGCGTCCTCATCGAGCAGCGCATGATTCTGGAACCCGTCGGGGAACATGAAAAACAGCCCCGAGTCGAGCATGGAAAGGTCGATTAGTTGGCCTTCTCCGGTGCGCTCGCGGGCGAATAAGGCACTAGTGACTGCCTGGCAGGCAGTGTAGGCGGTGATTTTGTCGCAGAGTAAAGAGCGGATGAACGCGGGGGAGTCGTCGCCGCCCTGCGTAGCCGCCATCCCTGAATGGGCCTGAATGATGGGATCGTAGGCAGGTGCCCGACGGAGCGGGCCTTCGGTGCCAAAGCCCGAAATTGCCATGTAGACCAGCCGCGGGTTGATGGCCCTCAGCGCGTCGCAGCCCAGGTTCAAGGTGTCCATCGTGCCCGGGCGAAAGTTGTGGATGACCACGTCTACCTGAGAGGCCATGTCGCGGATGACCGCCTGACCCGCCTCAGTTTTGAGGTCGATCTTGATGGATTCTTTGCCGCGGTTGCAGCCGGCAAACAAGGAGGAAATATCACCCTTGCGTGCCCCGATGTAGCGCATGGGGTCCCCCCCGTCGCTGGGCTCGACTTTAATCACCCGTGCGCCCTGCTCCGCAAGCATCATGCTGGCGAGGGCCGCGGTGATCATGGTGGAGAACTCAAGGATGGTGATGCCTTCCAATGGTTTCATATCGGTACCCCGGTGAAGCATCTTTCTGCCCTGCAATGTGGCACTGGCTGAAGAACGCCCTGACTTTTAGAAGATGTTATTCGACGTATTGGCATCCGTAACCTAGATCCTAAGCCTGTCAAAGGCAATCTCCTCTGCGCTGGTAGAGACGTCGCGCCAATGTCATCCTGTCGAATGAATAACCATAACAAGCTCATACGAGGACCCTCCCGACAGGAGTGACATCATGAATCGACTTTTATTCGTTGTGCTGTGGGTTTTCATGACCGGCGTCCGCGCAGACGAGGCGGCGGTGCTCGATAAAGACTTTCGCACCATGATGCAGTGGTTCCCCGGGGTTTATGACAATCAGGAGCAGGTCTACTTTGAGGCAGAGCAAGAGGTCGATGAGGCGCTGCGTCACGAGCGCATTCACCATGTTTTCGAGCCGGTAGACCTCCCCGCTTTTGGCGAGCACGTGTTTTACGTGCAGCAACACCTCAATGACGACCCTGCCGAGATATATCGCCAGCGTATTTACAGCTTCCAGCCCGACTACGATGAGGGCGCCGTCCGACTGACTATTCATATTCCCAATGATGTTGCATCACTGGTAGACGCCCATCTCGACCCGACCAAGCTGACGGGGCTACTGCCCGAACAGACGCGCGTCCTGCCCGGATGTGACGTGTTTTGGCGGCGGCAAGACAATCATTTTGTCGGATACATGCAGCCGAATGCCTGCTCCTATGTGTCGAGCGAGAGCGGCAAGCGCATTATTTTTAATGACGATTTGCTGCTGACCGAGGACGCCCTCTGGATCAGCGATCGTGCTCAGGATGAAGAGGGTAATCGGGTGTTTGGTCACCCGACCGGTGTGCCACACAAGAACCGGAAAGCGCGGCGCTTTGAGTGCTGGATGACCGCCATGCAGCGTGACGGTGAGTGGACCTTTCGCCGCGGCCTTGAGATCTACGATCAGGGCGGCATGGTGTGGCTGGAAACCGAGGAGCAACCGCCCGAGAAGGTGGGGATCAAGATGCGCAACGTGCGCTGGCCTTATGGCAATAACCGGCCATCACTGGTCTTGTATGCGTATCGCCCCGACGAGGATCGCGCCGTCTCTTATGCTTGGGCAGATCCGTCTGCGCAGCGAATTGGCATCAATCTGAGGTGGATGCAGGCCAGCTGCACGCTGGCGTCACGATGAGACGGATGTCTCTTGCCAACTTGGGCGCGTTCATAACGGCTAAATGGCTCTCCTGCATCTGCCTGCTGATGCCAGTTTGGGCTTTGGCTGAGGAATTGCCGGATCCCGTTGCGGCTGGTTGGCAGGGCGAAACGGTCTGCGAAATCCTGCGCGAGGATGCTGAGCTCCGGATATTCCGGTGCACTTTCCCGCCCGGTGTGGGTCATGAGCGGCACTTTCACCCACGACATTTTGGATATGCACTATCTGGCGGAACGATGCGGATTACCAGTGACGCTGGCACTCGGGAGGTGACACTCAAGACCGGGAGCTATTTTTTCAATGAGGGCATCGCATGGCATGAAGGCCTGAACATCGGCGATACGACGGTTTCGTACCTCATGATAGAGCCAAAGTAGACCACCGAGGGTTTGTGCGCGAAATCGCGCAAACGCAGGCCTGGCGGGGCCTGTGGCCTGTTGCAAGACGTTTAGAGCCGTTCGGCGCAGCGAGGCGTCTCTGCGGGCTGATCCGCAGATTGAAAAATCTCGTGCCAGAGGCATCCAAACGCCGCAATTACGCATAAAAAGCCCAGTAATCAGCACAAATTGGATGACTTCTGTCATGAAAGCATTGGTGAAAAAACACGCCGAGGAGGGACTGTGGCTCGAAGATGTCCCGATTCCGGTGGTGGGCGGTAACGATGTACTGATCAAGGTCCATAAAACCGCCATCTGTGGCACCGATGTGCACATTTACAACTGGGACGATTGGGCGCAAAAAACGATTAAGACCCCGATGACGGCGGGCCACGAGTACGCCGGCGAGATCGTCGAGCTGGGCGCCAACGTCACGGGTCTTCAGGTGGGCGATATTGTCTCGGGCGAGGGCCACATTGTGTGCGGCCGTTGCCGCAACTGCCTCGCGGGCCGACTGCATTTGTGCCCCAACACCCAAGGGGTTGGCGTCAACCGTGACGGCGCGTTTGCCGAGTACGTGGTGATTCCGGCAACCAATGTGTTTAGACCCAGTGTCTATTTACCGACCGATCTCCTGAGTATTTTTGACCCCTATGGCAACGCCGTTCATACGGCTTTGTCATTCAATATGGTGGGTGAAGACGTCATCATCACGGGTGCGGGGCCCATCGGCATCATGGCGGCGATGGTCGCGGGCCACTGTGGCGCGCGCAATGTGATCCTGACCGACGTCAATGAATACCGGTTGGATCTGGCCAAGCGCATTGTGCCCAAAGTGCAGCCCATTAATGTCGCCAAGCAGGAAATCACCCGGAACTTTATGGAAAGCTTGGGCATTCTTGAGGGCTTCGACGTGTGTCTCGAAATGTCGGGCTCACCCGCGGCCTTCAGAGATGTACTCAGCAAGATGATCAACGGCGGCAACATCGCCATGCTGGGCATCATGCCCGACGATACCGGCATCGACTGGACCGACGTGGTCTTCAAAGGGTTGAACATCAAGGGTATTTACGGCCGCGAGATGTATGAGACCTGGTACAAGATGGTCATGATGATCCAGAGCGGCCTGCCGATCGAGCGCATCATTACGCACCGCTTTCACTACAGCGAATTTCAGGAAGGCTTCGACATCATGCGCTCGGGCCAGTCGGGCAAGGTGATTTTGGATTGGAAGGACTGACATGAGTTATCAGGCAGCCAAAGAGAGCTACGCCGCAGAGATCGCCGAGATCAAAGCCGCCGGGCTGTGGAAGACCGAGCGCGTCATCGCCTCAGAGCAAAAGAATGACATCACCCTTGAGGGCGGTGCCAATGTGGTGAACATGTGCGCCAATAATTACCTGGGGCTCGCTAACAACGCCGAGGTGATGCAGGCAGCGAGTGACAGCCTCAGCCGGTGGGGTTTCGGGGCCGCATCAGTGCGATTTATCTGTGGCACTCAGGGTATCCATAAAACGCTGGAGCAGCGGGTCAGTCAGTTTTTAGGTATGGAAGACACCATCCTTTATGCGGCCTGCTTTGACGCCAATACGGGATTGTTTGAGACGATTCTCGGCCCAGAGGATGCGGTGATCTCAGACGAGCTCAATCACGCGTCCATTATTGACGGTGTCAGGCTCTGCAAAGCGTCACGCTATCGCTATCGCAACAATGACATGGCCGATCTTGAAGCCAAGCTTCAGGAAGCGCGCGACGCGGGCGCCCGACGAATTCTGATTACGACTGATGGCGTGTTCTCCATGGATGGCACGATCGCCCAGCTGGATGCGATCTGTGATCTGGCCGATACATACGGCGCAATGGTCCATCACGACGACTGTCACGCCACCGGCTTCATGGGTGATCAGGGCCGTGGGGTTCATGAATACTGCGGGGTAATGGATCGGGTAGACATCATTACCGGCACCTTTGGTAAGGCATTGGGCGGTGGATCGGGAGGCTTTACTGCAGGGCGCCAGGAGATCATCGATATTCTTCGGCAGCGCTCACGGCCCTACCTTTTCTCTAATACGCTTGCCCCAGCCATTTGCGCGGCTTCATTGAAAGTGCTCGACATGCTCGAGGCGTCAACGGTGCTGCGCGATACGCTCCACGAGAACACGCGATACTTTCGTGAGCAAATGCAGGCTAACGGATTTGCCATACCGGAAGGCGATCATCCCATTGTGCCGGTGATGCTTGGCGATGCGGTCGTGGCACAAAAAATGTCAGAGCGTCTGCTCGCGC
>JAAEZV010000126.1 GCA_018222695.1 Gammaproteobacteria bacterium | reverse complement strand
GTTCAATGTCAGCCGGGTTTCAACGTTCTCATCGACGACCGATATGCTTAGCCCCGGCCCGCGATTGCCCACCCAGATCGCTGCCACTTGCCGCTGTTCCAGCGCGACGGCCAGCCGCTGAATTTCAGGCTCCCCCAATGAGGCGGCAAAAACAAATGCCACGTCCCCCAGTTGGCCCAGCGCCTGAATCTGTTGGCCGGCCCAGTTAACGCCCGTCTCAACGGATTCAATGTGGTGCTCTGCCAGTTCGACAACCGGCAGACTGGGACGTTCCCTGAGCACGCCGCAGTGCAGCAGGCTCGCCAGTGCGGTGGCGCCGGCGCAGTCCGCGCCCAAACCGATGCTGAACAACTTGCGCTCATTAAGGATGGCCTCGGCGGCCTGCTCTACGGCAGCACCCGTGGCTTCAGCGAGGGCGTCCACCGCCAGACTGGTCGTCTCCAGGTGTCGCTGGAAAAAGTCCGAGATGAGCGAGTAGAAATCCACGATGCAGTCACAGCCACTGGTTTTGGGTTAGTCAAAGGCAGCGCGAATCCACACGGGTTCACCGTTACCATTGGACGCATCATAAGCGATCACATCAAAGCGACAAGGGTGGTTTGACCACACTTTTTGCTGGCTCACGAATATGGCGGCACAGCGCTTCAGTTTGCGCTGCTTTGCCGCGGTAATGCTATGAATGGCGCCGCCAAAACGAGCGCTGCTGCGGTAACGCACTTCGACAAAGGCCACATGCTCAACGTCGCGCATGACGAGGTCGATCTCGCCAGACTCGGTGCTGAAATTGCGAGCGATCAGTTGAAGCCCATGCTGAAGTAAAAAATGTTCCGCCCGCTGTTCCCAATACTGGCCGATCGGTTTCACTGTCGTTCCCAGCGCACTGAATCTGCTTAGGGTAGCGCTACCGGGCGGACCTGAGCGCCATCAAATGTGGCCAATGCCAATTCCCTTTCCACCAATCCGTCTTTTTTTCGGCGAAGTAAGCCCGTTTGACCTCGAATAACCCACTGGTCGGTCTCGGTGGTTTGCTGCCAATGCTGGGCCAAGGTCAGCGCGTCGCGCCCGAGTGCTCTCAAGCGGCTCAGTCGGTCTGTCACTCTCGGTGGCAGCATTGCAGGTGTTTCCACAAACACCACACCATTCAGGTCGCGGTTGCGGGTATCGGCCACACCATCGTTGATGGCCGAGGTCGCATAGACCGGCACATCGCCCGTCATATGAAATACCAAGAGGGGACGCCAGGTCCGCGCTGTCGCCGCATCGGGCGCCAGCATAAAAATACACTCGAAATCGCTGCGTCCGCGGCCTCGAGCATCCACGGGAAGATCGAACGCGCGTTCAACGGCGCGAATGCGCTGATCGCTGGAGCCGGATCCGAGCAACCTACCCATTTCTGTATTGGTGTCGGCAGGGTTATCGACAATCAGCTGTCCTCGGATGCGACCGCCATGCTGTGTCCAACGATCGGTGAATGACGAGAGAAGTCGTGCCCCGCGATCACTATTCATTCCCACCACAATGGCATGGCGGCAGGCCTGTCCGAAAGCAACGTCCGCGATTTGTCGCGCTTCGTCCTCGGGTGCGAGGCTTAGGCTCATCCAGTTCCGATTTGGCGATCTGGCCAGCGGGTCGGTTTGGTTGAGAGCAATGACGGGCACCGTTCGCTGAGCAAGCTGCCCCAGCAAGGCGACATCCTCCTTGATCAAGGGTCCGATAATCAGGTCGGCCCCGTCCGCCACTGCTTGACGGTACAGTTCTCTGACACCCGCTGGTTGACTGGAATTCAGAGTGGTAAGGGCCGGGCGACTGCTCGGGTCTGGGAATAGGGTATAGAGCTGGTCAATCGCGCCGCTTAAAACGGCTTCGCCTGCACCGGCAAGACTGCCTTCCAGTGGCAGCAGCAGAGCAATGTGGTCGACAGTCTGTGATGCCACCCAGCGCTTCAGGTGTTGGGGCATTGCAGGATGTTGGGGGGGCGCATTCGGTCGGGTCATCCAAGCGGTAAGGGCTTCAGGGCCCTCGCGATAGGCGATCTGCATTTGTAACCACTTACGCCAGTTGGGCTCGCTGGCTGCGCGGCTGGCTTTGGCAAGGGTTGCTGTGTCCAGTCTTAGCAGGTAGCCAAAAAGCCTGTCGCTCACGGTTTGATCTTGACGGCTGTCCGAGCGGGCATGTGCGCGTTGAAAGAGGGCTTTTGCCGCCGCTAGCCAGTCTCCCGCCAGTGCCTGGCGTGCCTCCTGTTCCTGAAGTACCAGATCCAGCGCAGCGGTATTGTCCCGTGCCAAATTGGTCAGTAGCTGATCGGAAAGGGCGGTGTTCCCTGAAAACCAGGCCAGCACGCTATCAATAAACAGGAGCGTCGAAGCGTCGATGTCAGCTAGCAGTAACTGGTTGCGCTCGTAACGAGCTGCCAAGAGAGAGTCGGCCTTGGCGAGGCGGATTACGTTATCGATGGCTTTTAAGTCGATCTGCTCGCCCTCGACGGGGAGCGGCAGTGTGTCATCCACCACCAGTAGTGGTACCTCTCGGTCGCGTTCAACCGATGGCCCGGCGCAGGCGACAAGCAACATCGCCGCAGCCAAGACCGACAACACATGCGGGCAGCGAGAGAGAAGCTGAAATAGCCGTTTAGGGGCTTTTCGAGGGTGACCAATCGGCGTCATCGCGGCAGTATAGCCCTAAGTTGACCCAGATGATCCGAGGCGGAGAGAGCCCCTTGCCAGCGAGTCTTTATATTGTCGCCACCCCGATTGGTCATCTGGACGATATGTCTCTGCGCGCCATCGAAGTTCTGCGCAGTGTCAATCTGATCGCCGCGGAAGATACCCGTCACTCCTCGAAGTTGATGCGCCATTTTGATATTCGGACACCCCTCATCAGTTATCACGATCACAGCGAGTTTTCAGATTTAGAGGGCATGCTGAAGCGGTTACGTGCCGGAGAGACTATCGCGTTGATTTCTGACGCGGGCACGCCGCTGGTCTCGGATCCGGGTTACAAGCTGGTCGTGGCCTGTCACCAAGAGCGGATACCCGTTGTGCCGATTCCCGGCGCGAGCGCGACCATCACGGCATTGAGTGCGGCGGGCTTGCCGACAGATCATTTTTATTTTGAGGGGTTCCTGCCCTCGAAGCCCGGTCAGAGAGCGAATCGACTGCAAGCGCTCACGGCGATCGAGGGGACCCTGATATTTTTTGAATCGCCGCGTCGCCTCGCCGCCTCGCTGGAGGCCATGTATCAAGTGCTGGGGGATCGTGAGGCGGCGCTCTGCCGTGAACTGACAAAAACCCACGAGACAATCTATCGAGCCGTCTTATCGGGGCTGCACAAATTTGTGCTGTCCGATACAAATCAGCAGCGCGGAGAGGTGGTGATCCTGGTGCGCGGCTTTGATCCAGCCACTGTGACATTGACGCCGGAAACGTCCCGGCTGCTGGCGCGTCTTGCTGATGAGTTGCCGCCCCGCCGAGCGGCGGCGGTGGTGGCGGACATTACAGGGCTTCCGGCGAGGCAGCTTTATCAGTGGTTATTGGATCAACGTCACGATAGCTAGGCTTGCAGGCCCTTGCTGATCTAGGTAGGCTCGCGCGCGAGTTGGTCAGACGATCGCTGTCGCGTTGCGGCAGAGGAAAGTCCGGGCTCCAACGGGTCAGGGCGCCAGGTAACGCCTGGGGGGCGCGAGCCCACGGAAAGTGCAGCAGAAAGGAAACCGCCTGTTCGCAGGTAAGGGTGAAAAGGTGCGGTAAGAGCGCACCGCGCGGTTGGTAACAACCGTGGCGATGGTAAACCCCGCCCGGAGCAAGACCAAATAGGAATCTGATGCCGTGACCCTCGGCGGATTCGGGTAGGTCGCTTCAGGCGAACGGTGACGTTCGTCGCAGATGAATGATCGTCCACGACAGAACCCGGCTTATCGACTAACTCGCTATGCCCCCCGTCAGGGGGGCTTCCTTCCCCATTCACTGGCGTAATCTGCCGCGTTTTTAGATCTTTTCGGATTCAAAATAATAGTTTAAGACGTTTTTGGCATATTACTTAAGGCTAAACCTTGTAACTCTGGTTAAAAAGCTGTTTTGGTGAAGGTTTCCAGATGGCTGTTTGACGGACTATCTCACCTTATCTGACCCTGTAAGGCACTGAAAACCCACGTTTTTTTCCATGTAGGTCGTTGACCCTCCTCACCGGCCGGGCGTATAGTGGCGAAAAGTGGAGCAAAGTGGGAAAAAATTCCATTTTGTGGTGATAAGCGGAAGTCTGTGGGCGTGACGCTATGTTTCGTGGGGTACAGCACATCAATCTGGATGCCAAGGGCCGCATGGCGGTGCCCTCGCGGCAGCGCGAGCTGCTGTCGGTGCTGGGCGACGGCCACATTGTGCTGACCGTTGATACACAGACCCCTTGCCTCACGCTTTATCCCTTGCCCGAGTGGGAGCGCATCGAGCGCGACGTACAGGCATTGCCGGCGCTCAATCCCGCAGTGAAACGATTCCAGAGATTGGTATTGGGCTATGCCAGTGACCTCCAGTTGGATGGCAGCGGGCGGGTGCTCGTGCCGCCGGCGCTGCGTGAATACGCGCAGCTCGAAAAGCGTGCGGTGCTGGTCGGGCAGGGCAACAAGCTTGAACTGTGGTCGGAGGATTTGTGGCAGCAGGAGTGCGCTGCTGCCCTGTCGACGGATTCAACTGGGGAGCTCCCAGCGGAGCTGATGCAGCTCAAACTTTGATGGACCGGGGACATCGACCGGTTCTGCTTGAGGAGGCAATTGCGGCACTGATGATATCGGCGGATGGCGCATACGTGGATGGCACGTTTGGCCGGGGCGGGCACAGCACCCGAATCCTCGATGCCCTTTCACCTCTGGGGACTTTAGCCGCTTTTGATCAGGATCCCGCTGCTTCCGCGATCGCGAAACGCCTGGCCGATCAGGATTCGCGCTTTCGGTTTCAGGCAGCCAATTTTCGCGACTTGGGCAATCACATCGCACCTGCCAGCGTGCAGGGCGTGCTACTGGATCTTGGGGTGTCATCGCCTCAGTTGGATGATCCTGAACGAGGCTTTAGCTTCAGTCACGATGGGCCTCTGGATATGCGGATGAATCCTGAGGCGGGCAGTTCAGCTGCGGAGTGGTTGTCCGCGGTCGATGAGGCCGAGTTGGCGCAAGTGCTTCGTGAGTTGGGCGAAGAGCGGTTTGCGCGACGTATTGCTGCGGCCATCGTGCAAGCCCGGTCGGCGGCGCCTATTGAGCGCACGGCTCAACTGGCTGAGATCGTCTCGACGGCCAATCCCAAGTGGGAGCCCAATAAGCACCCCGCGACGAGGAGTTTTCAGGCGATTCGCTTGCACGTCAACGGCGAGCTGGATGCACTGCGCGAGGTGCTGGAGGCCATCGTGCTGGCACTGGCGCCGGGTGGCAGGATGGTGGTGATT
>JAAEZV010000125.1 GCA_018222695.1 Gammaproteobacteria bacterium | reverse complement strand
CCGATGGCATGGACGGCATGCTTGAAAACACGTTCATCAACATCAAGAACCGCTCCAAGACGGTCACTGCGAATGTCGAGCTAGTGGGTAACGATCGCGGCATCATCCTGACTCAGGGCGGCAAGTTTGGCGGCTGGGCGCTATACATGGATGGCGGCAAGCCTGCCTATACCTACAACTGGTTTGGGCTGGAGAAGTACACCATCGCATCGGATAAAGCCCTGCCAGCAGGTTCTGCCGAGGTGAAGGTGGAGTTCGCCTATGACGGCGGCGGCCCGGGTAAAGGTGGGTTGGCAACGCTGTACGTGAATGGCAAGAAGATGAGCGAGGGGCGCGTAGAGCGCACTACACCCGCTGTGTTCTCTGGTGATGAGACCGCAGATGTCGGTAAAGACGATGCGACTCAGGTCGTGGCCGCTTTTGAAAACGTGCGTGACTCACACTTTACTGGCTCAGTGAAGAGCGTCACGGTGGACACTGCGATGCCGTAAGCCCGACACCAGGCGCGGCCGCCCTCGCGCGTGCCGCTCAAAATAAAAAGCCCGCTAATTGCGGGCTTTTTATTTGTTTTGCTGAGGGATCAAATCAGCTGTTGGAATCCCGTCGAAAAAAACCACTTTAGCTTTTCCATTGTGTTCTCGAGGTCGCCCGAATCACAAAGCCCTGCCGATTGGTCGTCCACTAGTTGCGTATCTAGAAGCAGGTTGATCACAGATGACCGCAGAAAATAAATCCCCCAGTGCAGTGCTGATTCGTTGACATCAGGAATGCTTTTTCGGAATTCTGCAATAAATTGATTAATCACTTGATCGTATTTATGAATCTGAACTTTGGGCTCAAGGTGCGCAGATTCCGAGTAAAGATAGGCCATCAATCGAGTGTAGTTTCGCCACCCATTCCCATGCGCCAGATGGCGCTCCAATATGGGTCTCGCGTAGGCTTCGACTAATTTATCCACCGGGATCGGCTTGTCACCATAGAACTCTTTGTGCTCGTTGAGGATCTCTAGCAGCGCCTGCTGGTGAACATCGGCCCGGCGGTCCACTACTGCCTGAAGCACATCTTCCTTCGAGCCAAAATGGTAATAACACAGAGAGATGCGAATCCCTGAAAGACTATGGATATCTCTGAGTGAAGTGCCGTAGAAGCCATGCAGAGAGAACAGTTCCTCTGCGGCATTCAGGATTTTATTTTTGGTTTCGATCGAGCGTTGTTGGTCCGACCGCGCCTTAGGTTGCAGGTTTGCGCCCATCTCTCTACCTATGGGAAAGCCTTATTAGCATCAGCTACGAACCCTAACAGAAAATCTGAGTTGACTCAGAGCGACCGCGCTCTGGCCTCATCAGACCTTTGCAACCCAGCCTACAGAATCGCTTGAATCCAAGTCTTGCGCGGAGTACGATAAATATGGGTCGAACGTTCAATTTATGAAAATAGCCGAATAAGTGAGGATTCACAGGTCAGTGGAATTGTCACCTTAGGCGCTGTCTTTTTGGCCTTCGGCACAACTGCGTAAAACAGTAGATCATCACGGCGATAACGACAAAAAAGAGGGTAGCTGCATGCAATTTGTACGAACATTTTTTCCGCATCGATTGTCGGGGTTTGCAGTGTCTGCGCTGTTGGCTTCAGGCTATGTGCACGCACAAAACGTCCTGGAAGAGGTGATCGTCATCTCCAGCAAGCAGGCGGACAATATCTCCACTCAGGACTTGCCCGCTTCGGTAGTCACCTTCAATGAAACCGCGCTGAAGCAAGCATTCACCGTAGATCTGGTCGACATTGGCAAGATGGTGAGTAATGCGGAGTTAAATAATGTTGGCACTTACGCCAGCTACCCCAATTTTTTTATCCGCGGTATGGGCGTGAATGGATCGACCCGCACCAATGATCCCAAAGTTGGTATCTTCATGGATGGCATTTACGTTGGCTATAACGCGGGTGCGCTTGCTAGCACATTCGATGTTGAAGCCGTGGAGGTATTGCGGGGGCCGCAGGGCAGCCTACTGGGGCGTAACGTTACTGGTGGCGCGGTGCTGGTGAAGTCCAAGCGGCCGGGAGACGAGTTTGGATTCACCGTTGAAGCAGGCGTTGGGAATTACAGCGCCACTGAGTTCAATGCCAGTATAGAGGGACCCCTCACCGACAACATCTTCGGTAAGGTCGCGGTAATCAAGTTAGACCGCGATGGATACTTTGAGGATAACAATGGTGGCAGCATCGATACGAGCATCTACCCGGCGGGCATGCCAGATACTGACACTGGCGACAAAGTAGGCATGGATCTGACGATTATCCGCCCTATGGTGAGATTTGAGTTCACAGAAAATTTCGAAGCCACGTTAATCGCAGAGTTTCTCGAGAACAATACGGGAAGCGCCAACTCTCAGAACGTTGCACACAACTGCGCGCCGATTCCCGGAGTGGATAACCGAGACATCGTTTGTGGAGAGGGGAGCCGGTTTCTCGCTCAGACCACTTGGGGGTACACCCCGCCCGACGACAAATACAGCATTAATCATGATTTGATTGGCTATACCGAGCTCGAGACAAGCTCACTGGTGCTGGATGCTTCATGGGATCTTGGTCACGGCGTTATCACGACTATCGCAGGCTATCGGGAGGTGGAATACAACTCCAGTACCGACTTTGATGGCACGCCGTTTACGATCTTCCATTTTAATGACAACAAAGAGGAGCAGGACCAAACCAGCATCGAGGTGCGGTACTCGTCCACTTTCTCTGATCGCTTTAATTTTGTTGCGGGAGTGAATCGCTTCGATCAGGACTACTCTATCGGCGAACGAAGAAATTTCTTTATTTCGCTCAATGCGGCGACGTACTCGGAGACTGAGCACAAAACAACCGGCATCTTTGGCGAAGCCAATGTTTCCGTTACCGATTCTCTCATGCTGACGGTTGGCGGTCGCTGGACCAAGGAAGAAAAGAAGATCGACATTGGGGTGTTGGGCTCCTGTGAGCTCGACTTCTCCTCCTGTACCAACAACGCCTCCAACGAAAAGGACTGGTCTGACTTCTCTCCTAAGGTTGCGGCAACTTATCACTTCAATGATGACACCATGGCTTACGCGAGCTGGACACGCGGATTCGCAAGCGGAGTCTTCAATGCGCGGGCAGCGACTTTGGACGCGGTAGGGCCGACTGATCCCGAATCGGTAGACTCGTTTGAGGTGGGCTTCAAAACCAGCTTTCTCGGTGGACGCGGACTTTTGAATGTCGCTTACTTCATGGCAGATTACGAAGATCTGATCCTGTTCGTGAACAACCCCTGTGACGACTGTGGTGCTAGCCTGATTAACTTCAATGCAGGCGAGGCAGAGATCAGCGGTTTCGAGGCGGAAATGCAGTTTCAGGTCACGGACAGTCTGAGACTCGACGGATCGATTGGCACGGTGGATCCCGAGTTCACCAACATCAAGTACTTTGATGCCAATGCAGACGGCGTTGTGGATGGCAAGGACAATGAGCTTGCCAGCAGCTGGGATTTCCAGAAGGTGGCTGAGTTGAGTTACAGCGTCGCGGCCACTTATGAATTTGAGATTATGGGCGGTGCCTCTATGTTGGGTCGGGTTGCTTACTCGTGGCGCGATGACTATATGACTGATCTGTATAACAAGCCCTGGTTGCAGCAGGAGTCATTTGGCTTGCTTGACGCCAGCCTCACGTACACGTCCCCGAGCGAGAAAATCAGGGTGTCGGTGTATGGCAAGAACCTGTCAGATGAAGAGTACTTCGACTACGCGGCAGATGTGGGCACGCTTGATTCCGCCAGATGGGGTGGCGCACCCAGAACGTATGGTGTGAGAGTCGCTTACACCTACTGATTGATCGCCATAAGGCGATACAGCGATGAAAAGGGAGGGCAGGCGCCTTCCCTTTTTTTTGACCCCGGTGTTCACTCTATTTGGGGCGCGTAGTGGCAGTCGCTCAGGGTTGTAGTTGAGGAGAGATTTGTGATCGATGAACATCGCACTGGCAGCGGTGCGGCCTGGTGGGCGCTCGCGCTGTTAACGGCGACGTATACTTTTTCTTTTATTGATCGACAGATCATTAATCTGCTGGTTGATCCGATTCGCACTGATCTGTCTTTATCCGACTCTCAGGTCAGCTTCCTGCAGGGACTGGCGTTTGTTTTACCTTATGTCATTCTGAGCATTCCCTTGGGGCGTATTGTTGATCGTGCCAACCGTATCCGCGTGCTGGTAATCGGGATTCTGGTTTGGACGGTTAGCTGTGTGACTTGTGGTTTGGCTAAGAACTTCTGGCAGCTGGGCGTGGCTCGGATGGGCGTCGGGGCGGGAGAGGCCAGTGTGACACCCGCTTCCTGGTCACTGTTGGCAGATTATTTCTCTGAAGAAAAGCGCGCCCTCCCCGTGAGTATCTTTTTAATGGGGCCTTATCTGGGTGCCGGTTTGTCTCTCATTCTCGGCGCCGAGGTTGTGGGTTGGGCGAGTGGACTGGGTTCCATTGAATTACCGCTGGTGGGGGTGCTGGCTCCGTGGCAGCTAACCTTTATATTGGTGAGCATTCCCGGATTATGCATGGTGCTTCTGCTACCTCTGCTCCGTGATCCGCCCCGTATGGAGCGCCTTTCAAACGACGCCACGAGCATGACCTGGCGGGAAATCGCTGGATATGTGTGGCCGCGTCGCGGGGTTTTTGGTGCTTATTTACTGGGGGCACCCTTTATCGTTTTGGTGTTGTATGCCCTGCAGGCGTGGGTCCCAAGCTTGCTGATCAGGGTCCATGATCTAGAGATAGTAGAGGCGGGACGCTACTACGGAGTGATCGCTTTAATGGCAGGCTCGGCAGGTGTCCTGAGTGGTCCGGTTATGTCGCGTTGGCTGGCGCGACGCGGTTACGGCAGTCGCGCCCCGCTGCTGACTTCAATCTCATCCACGCTACTCCTCATACCGGTACTGATCTCGGCTGGACTTGCCACATCATTGCCCAGCGCACTGGTACTGATAGCGGGCGCCAGCTATCTGGTGACATTTCCTCTGGCGCTGTTTGCCACGGGCCTGCAAAACGCCTCCCCGAACGAGATGCGGGGCTTGATGGCAGGCTGCTACGTGCTCAGTACAAATCTGATTGGCCTTGCTTTGGGACCGGCTAGCGTGGCGTTGGCTAATGATTTCATCTTTGCAGACGCTAAGGCGGTGGGAGCGTCTCTGTCACTGGTCGGCGCGATCTTCCTTCCCTTAGCGGTGCTGTTGATGTGGAGAGGCCTTTTGGCGATAAAGCGGGACGAATCACTGGCGTGACTTCACAGAACGTCATGGTGGATAGTGCTGTGAAATAAAGCTTGTAATGTAGGTCAGCCTCCCCATACTTCGCGCCATCCATTGAGGGTTGTTGTGCGTAACACAACCTTCCACCCTCCTGTGTCACGTTGCACCTAAACGTGATACTCAACATAGAGCATACGATGACCGCATTTAACGAGCTGGGCCTGAACGCC